>CAMOIZ010000024.1 GCA_946616385.1 uncultured Bacteroidales bacterium
TTTTTTTATATTTGCAGAAGTTGACGTGTATTGCCCCTATGAGAAAAACCTTCATTTCGCTCATCCCCGTTTTTGTGCTTATTGCCATGCTGGCATTCTGCATAAGCATACTTGGCAGCGACTCCATCCAGGGCGCCAGCCAGGTTTCCCTGTTGTTCGCATCCGGAATTGCGGTGTGGCTTGCAATGTGGCGCTTCAAGGTACCGTGGTCGGCATTTGAGGAAGGCATCAAGGCGAATATAGGCAACGTCACTTCTGCAATCGTGATCCTGCTGCTGATCGGTGCCATATCAGGCACATGGACCATCAGCGGAATAGTCCCCACGATGATCTGTTACGGGGTGAAGGTGCTGTCGCCTTCTTTCTTCCTGCCCGCAGCATGCCTCATCTGCGCCGGAGTGTCGCTCATGCTGGGAAGTTCCTGGACAACCATCGCAACCATAGGAGTAGCACTTCTCGGTATAGGCAGGGCGGAAGGTTTCAGCGAAGGCCTGATTGCCGGAGCTATCATCTCCGGAGCTTATTTCGGCGACAAGATCTCCCCTCTTTCCGACACCACCGTCCTGGCCTCCTCAATCGCGGAGACTCCCCTTTTCACCCATATCCGCTACATGCTCATCACAACCGTGCCATCATTCGTGATTGCGCTCATAGCTTTCACCGTGATAGGCCTCTGCAGCGTCCCGGACACGCCCGCGGACATGGGGATGTATACCAGCGCGATATCCGCCAGATTCCAGATCACTCCATGGCTTCTGGTAGTTCCGCTGCTGACCGGTTTGATGATTGCGCGCAGGCTGCCGGCCATAATGGTCTTGAGCCTGTCCGTAGTGCTGGCATCGGTAGCCGCCGTCATCTTCCAGCCCGGAATCGTCGAAGAAATCGGCCGGAAAGCAGCTGCCCTGCACGGCTTGGAAGGCCCCCTCAACGAGTGGAAATTGATGCTTGCCGGTACGGTCGAAAGCATCTACAACTCCGTGCCCATGGAAACAGGCAACGCACAGGTAAACGAATTGGTATCGTCCCGGGGAATGATTGGCATGCTCAACACCATCTACCTGATTATCTGCGCAATGTGCTTCGGAGCATGCATGCGCGCAGGAGGGATGATCGAGGCCATAATGAAGGCGATGCGCAAATTTACCGGCAACCGCACCGGGCTGGTAGCGACTACGGTCGGGTCCGGCACCGCGTTCAATACCCTGGTCTGCGACCAGTATCTTTCCATCATGCTGACAACCAACATCTTCAAGGATATTTACGAAGATGCCGGATATGAAAACCGACTGCTCAGCCGTTCGGTGGAAGATTCAGCCACAGTCACGTCCGTGCTGGTGCCGTGGAATACCTGCGGCATGACCCAGGCCACGATCCTGAGCACACCGACGCTGGTTTATCTGCCCTACTGCTTTTTCAACCTCCTGAGTCCGCTCATGAGCATACTGGTGGCGGCCATAGGGTATAAGATTTTCAGAAAGAAGTCCTGAGACGCACCACCTGCTGGCACCCCTGGTAGCCGACGCCGTCGAAGTGGAAGGCGGCGCCCAGCTGAAGACTCAGGCGTTTTGATATTCGCGGAGTCCAGAGGAGCTCCGCCATGTCGTAGAAACCGCGGTATGTGGGTTCTCCCAAGTACAGATTTGAAGCGTAAATACCGCCTTCCGGTGCCGGGCTGTCGTAATAATGATACAGGTCATCCCCGGCATAGATACTGTTCTGGATGCAGACATTCCATTTCCTGGCCCGGAAAATGATCTCGCTGCCCAAAGGCATCACCGGATCGGGATCTATATCGCGGGAGCGCTGGTAACCGGCCATAAGTCCTGCCTGCAGGGAAAGTTCCTGGAAGAAGCCGGCAAAGCAGGCGAAATCGGCCTTGAGCCATGGATTGAACAGATGATTGTCTATCACATTATGGGCGAGGGCGGACGTTGCATAATGGTAGAAACTCAGGCCCCATCCTGCTGAAAGCCACTTGTTTGCATCCCATTTCCCGGAAGAATATATCTGGAAACGCTCGCGCACGGCTCCTCCCTTCTTTCCCATCCAGTCGCAGCCCAGTTCGGCATCGAAATCTTTTGCACTGTACTGCAGCAGCGCCCCTTCCAGATTGGAATCGTAGAAAGAGACCGCATCGCTCCAGACAGCCCGGCTGTAATACCCGTCCAGCAGATAACGCGGAAGGACACCCGCCGCTGCGCGGAAAACCCTGCGTCCTCCCAGTTTGTGCGCAACCTGGTAATAAATGGACAGTTCCTTGAAGGAATCCTTCAGACCTTCGCCTGATCCCATGTCGCGCCGAACCGAGACTCCCGCCATGATACGATGCTCCGTAATCCTGCTCTGCTTGTAGGAAAGGCCTATCTGGGGCAGTAGAAGAACAGAATGCAGAGTCTCCGATTCCATATATTTTTCGGAGCCGGCATCGAACTCCCCGTTGTCGAAATAATAATCGAGATACTCCTCGTGCACGAACTTCTGGGCACAAAGCGGAAAAGCTGCACAGCATAGCAGCAAAGATGTCAGGACACGTTTCATAACTTCTGCAAAGTTAGGCATTTATTTCCCTGCTATCACCATTTATTATGATTTTATTTTACCTAACTATTGCGATTGACCGGCTCTATGCAAATCAGTAGTTTTGCGACGCAAAATTGACAAAAGTACTTGATTATGGCAAAATGGATGATCTGCACACTTGCAGCGCTTGCCTTCAGCAGCGCGGCTGCCAGTGCACAAGACAACAGACTTACTGTGGGAGGTTACGGAGAAGTGGCCATGACCCGCAATTTCTATAACGATTCTCCTTATATCTACGCCAAACCCGACAACTACCGCGACGCACCCGGCCACGGCCGCTTCGACATCCCGCATGCCGTGGTTTATCTTGGCTATGATTTCGGCAAAGGATGGACTATGCAGAGCGAGATCGAGTTCGAACACACCGGCACCGGAGCCGCCATCGAACGCGAATATGAAGAAGCGGGAGAGTTCGAGCAGGAGATTGAAAAGGGCGGAGAGGTGGAACTTGAGCAGTTCTGGATCCAGAAGAGTTTCTTCCCGCAATTGAATGTGCGCATGGGCCACATCGTGGTTCCTGTAGGAGGCCTGAACAACGCCCACGAGCCTCTGGAATTCTTTACCGTCTACCGTCCGGAGGGAGAATACACGATACTGCCCTCCACCTGGCACGACACCGGAATCAGCATCTGGGGCCAGGCAGGAGCATGGCGCTACGAAGCGCTGATGGTGGCGGGTCTCGACGCCTTCATGTTCAACACCGACAATTTCATAAAGAACGGAGCCGGTTCCCCTTATGAATTCAAGGTGGCGAATACCTACGGATTTGCCGGACGCATCGACAACACATCCTTCAGGAACCTCCGGCTCAGTCTAAGCGGATGGTACGGCAATTCCATGCACAACACCTACCCCAACGACCTCAAGGGCGACGGACTCAAATACGACGGCAGCAGGGGCCGGGTGATCATAGGCGCTTTCGATTTTGCCTATACCGGCAAGAGGCTGACGATCAGGGGTAATGCAGATTATGCGACACTCGGCGATGCGGCCGACATAAGCAAAGCCAAGGCGGTGCGTGCAGCCAACGACTCCCCCTACTCCAAAGAGCCCGTGGGCAAGGCGGCATACGCCGTAGGCATGGAAGCCGGCTTTGACATCCTCCCCTGGTTCAAGCCCAAGGACAAGGAACAGAAACTATTTGTATTCGGCCGCGCCGAGGCCTACAATCCCTATATTCCCGCAGCCGGTCAGCAAAGCGCCACTTACACGGAGAAAATACGCATTGCCTGCGGTCTCAACTGGAGGCCGCTTCCACAGATCGCAGTCAAGTGCGAGTACTCGCACAGATTCCTGAAGAGCGAATACATAGATGAGCCTTCGATTTCGCTCGGCATTGCATATATGGGATTCTTCAGTCGTTAACTAAAACAATACTTCATAATAAAATGAAACACTTTGTCAAATTGATTGCAGTCGCAGCAGTGTCTGCACTTGCCCTCACCGCTTGCAGCAAAGATGAGAAAAACGGCTCTGACGAGCTCAACAACTATGAAAAAGAAATAAAGGCCGCATCCGAAAAGTATGTCAGCCAGGTAGTCTATGCCACTTATGGCAAACTTGCCGAGGCCGGCGAAGCGTTGCTTGCGGACCTCATCGCCCTTCGCGATGCCAAAACTTTGACACAGAGCGCGATAGACAAGGCCTGCACCGACTTCCTTCTCGCCAGGTCTTACTGGGAAAAGAGCGAAGCCTTCCTCTTTGGCGCAGCTACCGACTTCGGCATCGATCCTCACATCGACTCGTGGCCGCTCGACCGCCAGAGGCTTGCCAACAACCTTGCGAACAAGGACGTCGTTGCCGACCTCAAGGAAGAAGGAGCCGGCGCCATCGATGAGGTTGGCACCTCCGCCCTCGGATTCCACGGCATCGAATTCATCCTTTTCCGCGACGGAGCCAACCGCACCGTAGCGGCCCTGCAGGCAGAAGAGACCGCTGCAGAGTTTGCCGGGAAGGGTGTTACAGGCGAGCAGGAGCTGATTTTCGCAGCAGCCGTTGCCGAAGACCTCCTTGTGCATCTTTATGAACTGAACGTCAGCTGGAATCCTAATGCCCCCAAGGCACAGCAGGACGCAGTGGAGGAAGCAGAACTCAACTGCACCGTCAACGGCACCGACAAGACCTACGGAGAGAACCTGCTTGGCGCCGCTGAGCGCGGGAGCACCTATGCCACATGGCAGGAAGTAGCCCAGACGGTATTGCAGGCCGGATGCGCCAACATCGCGAATGAAGTATTCTCCACCAAGATGGGACAGGCTTACAGCGGTGAAGACGAAAGCTACATCGAGAGCCCGTATTCCAAGAAGTCCTTCGCCGATTTCAAAGACAATATCCTCTCCATCCGGAACAGCCTCTACGGCTCGCTTGACGCAACTTCCCCCGCCGGCGATTCCTTCCTTGCATTCCTGCGCAGCAACCACAAAAGCGAAGCGGCCGCTCTCGAGATTGCACTTGCAGATGCCCTCAAGGCCCTTCAGGCCTGCATCGACAGCAAAGTGGCATTCGTCGACAATCCCAAGGCAGCAACAGTCAAGACAGCCATCGAGGCAGTCAGCGACCTCAATGACGCACTTGAAGAAGCATCCTCTGCAATCAAAGATTAATCATGAGATATCTTAGACACACTTTTTTGGCCTTGATGGCCTCGATGGCCGTCATTGCCTGCAACAATGAGGAGAAGGGTGAAACCCCTTCTTCCGAGGGTGAAAGCAAGTATATAGGCCAGGCCGTAGGCAATTTCGAAGCATCGGAATGGTACCCCGGAGGGGAACTCGGCACAACCGACAACGTGCTTGCGGGCTGCTATGAAGACGAAACTCCCGCTGTGACCGCCCAGGGCCTCACCGCGGCATTCAACCACGGCGAGTTCTTCTTCGAACGCAACGTCACCGAGAATACCGCGCCATTCAAAGGCCTGGGACCTGCATCCGTGCGCAAATCCTGCCTTGACTGCCACCCCGGCTACGGTCACGGGAAGAGGCAGATAGAATACGTTGCCAACGACGCCCGTTCAATGGGCAACGGATATCTTCTGGTCGTATACAAGGCTACCGGAGAGAACAACAACCCCACCGGCGACTACACCAACGACGGCCCCTATGTGGCCGAAGTCACAGGCATGCCCCAGACCATGTCTGTCGATCCCTTCCTCCCGCCCATCGACGAAAAGCAGATCAGCATAATCTGGCACAAGGTGAGTTCCATGCCTTCCGGCATTCCCCTTAAATTCGATGACGGAGAGACGGTCGAACTCATATATCCCGAAGTCCTGATCCCGGAAAGCGCATTCAACACGAACCCTACTCCCCATGCCGCAGGCGTGCCCATAGGATACCGTCTTGAATCCACGATTGGAGTGATAGGCTCAGGCATCATCGACGCCATCGACCAGGACGACATCCGCGAGCAGTACAGGGCAGAGGCTCCTTACGTGGAGCTGAATCCTGCGTTCTGGGACAAATCCGCAAACGATTTCGCAGCCAGCGCATACTATCATAACTGGCAGCCCGGCGATCTTGGCGACGGTTATGACGCCGAAGGAAATTTCTATAAGAGAGACACTTATCGCGACGGCAAGCTCCTCAAAAAGTTTACATACGCGATGACCCGCGGCACTCTCCAGGACGGTGCGGGCGCAAACGCCATCTGGAATATCACCAACGTATCCCGTCCCGACCGTCCCTATCTCTACACGACCGTGGCATGGGCCAAGGCCATGAGCGAGAATACGGAAGTGATCGCCAAGATACGCGCCGCCGGAGAAGAGTCTCCTTACTACTGCGATGTTGACGGAAACGGGACGGTCACCGATGCCGAGATCTCGGAAGCGGTGTTCGCACTGCTCAGCCCCGGAACCAACCAGTTCGACAACAAGTATCACAACTTCAAGCCCGAGATGAGTGCAGACGAGTTCTACGACTTCATGGTATGGCACCGCGGTCTCGCCATCCCACGCGCCCGCAACCTGCAGCGCAAGGATGTGCAAAGGGGCAAGGAACTCTTCAGCAAGTTGGGCTGCGCCCAGTGCCACAGGCCCAAATGGCAGACCAGGGAAGACAACTATTGGTCTCCTGCAATGAACAAGGGCAAGGCGCTCCCCCGCTACGCCAACCAAACTATCTATCCTTACTCCGACTTCATCCAGCACCGACTCTACATGGTCAACGATATCCATGGCACATGGTGCCGCACCACTCCTCTCTGGGGCCGCGGCCTGAGCCAGACCAACACCGGGGCCGGAGACCGTCTGCACGACTGCCGCGCACGTACCACCCTGGAAGCCATCATGTGGCACGGATACAGCAAACAGAGCGATGCATACAAGGCAACTGAAGAATTTTCGAAATTATCGAAGGAAGACAGGGATGCAGTCATTAAATTTGTAGACTCAATCTAAGAGCCGATGAATCAGAACATTTACAAGCACATTTCTTTTATCTCACTCTCAGTCACCATCGCTGTGATGGTGGCTGCTACCATTGTCGAGAAGCTCCAAGGCACCGAGTTTGTCCTGGACAACATCTACCATTCTCCCATTTTCTTCGCCCTGTGGGCCGTCACCGCAATCAGCGGACTTTGCTACATTTTCTCTGTGAAAATGCAGCGCAGCCCCTTTACGCTCACCCTGCACCTTTCTTTCGTGCTCATCCTTGCCGGAGCCCTGGTTACACACCTCAGCGGCGTGAGCGGCATGCTGCATTTGCGCGAAGGAGAGGTGGCCGAGAACTTTGAGCTCGACGAGGGTGGCACTGCCGAGCTTCCGTTCAGCATCAGTCTCAACAAATTCGAGATCCAATACTATCCGGACTCCAAGGCGCCTATGGGCTATAGCAGCGACGTTACCATCAATGGGCAGAAGCAGATCATCTCGATGAACAATATCGCCAAGATCAAGGGCTACAGGCTGTACCAGGCAGACTTCGACAAAGACCTCAAGGGCTCGGTGCTGGCTGTCAGCCGCGATCCATGGGGAATAGCGATCACCTATACCGCATACCTGCTGCTGTTGATTTCCATGATAGGATTCTTTTTCCAGAAAGAGAGCTATTTCAAGACTGCCGCATCAAGGGTGAAACCGCGTGTACCGGTCATAATTCTTACAGCGTGCCTGGCAGGAGTGCTGATCATGATGCGCAAGTTCATCTTTACCGGAGGCTCCCAGCTTATGCCGGTACTGCGCACTCCCCTGCTGCAGGTGCATGTCATCAGCATCGTGCTGGGCTATTTCATCTTCTTCAGCCTGCTGGTAATCGGAATAGCCGGGCTGGTCGTCTCCAATGGAAAATCGGAGAAACTCCGCGACCTTTCCACCGTTTTGCTCTATCCCGGAGTATTCCTTCTGACCTTCGGAACCTTCCTGGGTGCCGTGTGGGCGAATATTTCCTGGGGCAACTACTGGGGATGGGATCCCAAGGAGACCTGGGCTCTGATCACCCTCCTCATCTATTCGATTCCCCTGCATGGCAGATTTCTCGGATTCCTGCGCAGGCCCAAGTCCTTCCATCTCTACTGCATACTCGCCTTCATGAGCGTGCTGATCACCTATTTCGGTGTGAACATGCTGCTGGGAGGCATGCATAGCTACGCCTAATATATCCACAGCTGATACTGGATTTTGAAATCCTTTGTGGAAAGGCGGAGATTGAGGCGGTGGCGACATCTTTTATGGCGGCTGCTTATGCTTGCAACAAGCGAAGCGCCGCTTTTTCTGTCATACCATGCAGGCACGTTGAATGATCCGGGAAGATCCCGTTCGTATGCATATATGCGGGACGCCCAACCATCGGTTTTGCAGACGGTGCCACGGACAAACACTGACCATTGCAGACGCGCCGTGTCCGAGGGAGTCCTGTATCCTGTTTCAAGGTAGGCCAGAACTCCGGGACGTCTGCCGCTCACCTGCACTCCGTTCAGCCTCAGAGTGCCCTGCAAGCCGCCTCTGGCCGCCTTGAGGTCGCAGCGAAGGTCGTGCCTCCACTCCGCCTTGAAGGCGTCCTCCTCCGGGCTCAGCTGCATGCGTTCAGTCCACTTCAGCACCGGCGACAGTGTCCATGCGCCTGCGCGGAACTCGGGGGCAGCGCTCACCACCGACTTGAACTGTTCGTAATTGTTTTTTCTCTCCGCCATGCGGTCCGGATGAACGGCGACATCCGCCGTGATGCTGAACCAGCGCATCTGCATCCCGGCAGCGAGCCCGGCTTCGTCCTGCACCTTGCTTGCAGACCTCGCCGCCCCGGCGGCAGTTGCATCATATCCGGCAGGGTAATACCTTGCAAGCAATACTGCCGCAACCTTGTAAGCCGGTTCCCATTTAGCGCCTGCAAGCACGGCCGGTTTCCCTGAGAAGGCAGCTTCGCCGAAGATGTTCAGATGCCCGAAGGCCTTTTTCCAGTCCAAGGACACTCCGCTGCTTTCTTCCTGGATTACCGTGTTGATTCCGACATTTCCGCCCGATGCGAGATACGAAACGGAACACAGCAGCGCTCCGTCGACATCCAGAGCGGCCGATCCGGTCCAGGAGAGGCCGTCGTACCCCACTCCAAGCCCGCGTCCGGACGCAGAGAAGGATCCTGTACCCGAAAGGCCGGATGCATTCCTGCAAAAAGAAGATACCGTGGAAAATCCGCTCAGCGAAAATCCGCTCCAGGCAAGAAGGCCCTGCCCGAAACGCGTGTTGAAATCGCCGAGAACCATCTTCCACGGCCTTTTTCCGTATATGCTCAGGCTGGCCGTAGTCTTCGTTTTTTGCGACAGATACAATTCGGCCCTTTCACCATACTGCAGATGATATTTCGCCGAGAAACCGGACGATCCGTCACGGACAGCATCGCGCAGCATCAAGGTCTGACGCAAACGGCGGGAATGCCTGCGTCCGGCCTCCGAATGGCTCTCCAACGACACGAAGAACGAAAGAGCAGCCGCAAGTTCCGGATTGAAGCCCGGGACGCTTCCAAGTTCGGCGAAGGAGAGAATGTCCCCCGTCCTTTCCTTGTAATCCAGAAGACTCGCGACCTGATATTCGCTGAAGAGTCCGCAGGAGCGAAGTCTTGAAACAGGCGCCAGATTAATGCATACAGGGGATTCTGAAAGGGCCTCGAAGCGTTCCACCTCTCCCTCTCCAAGTTCTTCCATGCTGCCTGCTCCCGTGATCAGCAGAATGGCTTCCAGCAGTGAAATCAGAATTTTCATGAGCGCAAGATACAGCACGGGAAATCAAATGTCAATCAAAAAAATGCATATAAAAAATTATTTTTAAGTTTTCGTATCGTAAATATTTGTAACTTTATGCCTTGGAACATTTATCATGGAAAAAGTTCATATTCACGACAAGGTATTCGTACCGTTCATGCCTTACGAGCAAATCTCCCAAGCCATTGACGCTGTGGCAGATAAGCTTAACAAAGATTTCTGTGGCAAAAACGAAACTCCAGTTTTGCTCTGTGTTCTTCATGGGGCCATCATGTTCACAGGCGAGTTGATGAAACGTCTCGACTTTCCTCTCGAACTGGCCTCAATGAAACTGTCTTCCTACGTCGGCACCACCTCAACGGGCGTTGTACGCGAGGTCATGCCTCTCAGCACCGATGTCAGCGGAAAGACGGTCATAGTCTGCGAAGACATCGTCGACACCGGCACCACCATTGTGGAACTCAAGCAGAAACTGTTCGACAAAGGCGCAAAGGACGTCAAGATCTGCACCATGCTCCTGAAGCCCGAGGTTTTCAAGGACCGCTGCAAACTCGACTACGTCGGCGCCGAGATTCCAAACAGGTTCATCGTGGGTTTCGGACTGGATTACGACGAACTTGGACGCAACCTGAAAGACATTTACGTACTAGAATAACACACTATGAAGTATTTCATTATGTTCGGCCCTCCCGGAGCCGGCAAGGGCACACACGCGGCTCCAATGGTGAAGAAGTACAAACTCAAGCACATCTCCACCGGTGAACTTCTCCGTTCCGAGATTGCCGCCGGCACTGAACTTGGAAAACAGGCTCAGGCCCTCATCGAAAAAGGCGACTTCGTACCCGATGTCGTGGTAGAAGGAATGATCGCTAATACTTTTGCTGCCAATCCCCATGTAAAAGGTTTCCTTCTCGACGGATTCCCCCGCACGATCCAGCAGGCCATCGATCTCGACGAAATGCTCGAATCACGCGACGAAAAAGTGACCGGAGTCATCTCCCTCATGATTCCCGACGAGGAGATCAAGGCCCGCATCAAGGGGCGCGCCCTCGTTGAAGGTCGCGCCGACGACGCAAACGACGAAACCATCGCAAACCGCATCCGCACTTATCACGCCAAGACCGAACCCCTTATCGAGATCTATAAAGAAAAGGGTGTCTATCATGAAATAAACGGTCTCGGAACCATCGAAGAAGTGCAGCAGCGCGTTTTCGACCTGATGGACGAAATCTGCTGACGATTACAATTCGGGGATAGCCTTCTCCATCCTTATTCCGCGGGAGCCTTTCACAAGAATGGTTTTTCCGCGGAATTTTTCCGTGTTGCTACGGATGTATTCCGAAAGGCTCTCCGAATCGGGATACCAGCCAAGTATCAGAGCATCCTCTCCGGGAATGACGGAAAGCTCCGAAAGGGCCTTTCTGAATTCTTCCCCTACGAGATATGCCCCGAGTCCGGAGGCAATCAGCTTACGGACTATGTTCTTATGTTCCTCGACCGAGGCCTCTCCAAGTTCGCGCATGTCGCCAAGGAGGGCCAGTTTGGAGGGAGCCTGCATAGAGGCGAGATTGTCGACCGCCAGGCCCATGGAGCTGGGATTGGCGTTATATGCATCCACGATGAGGGTATTGCGTCCGGTGCGCATCAGCTGCGAACGGCTGTTGGAGGGTTCGTATGCCTCAATCGCGGCGACGGCAGCCCTTGTATCGACACCGAAATACTGCGAAATCGACAAGGCGGCCAGGACATTGTCGGCATTGTATGCGCCCACCAGGCGGGTATGAACCTCGTTCTCCCCTACTCTCAGCGACAGGAAGGGATTCTCCGCGCTTGTAGGGAGTATCTCGACATCCATGCTTTCACGGCTGAATTCCCAGATATGGCAGGCCTGAGCGCGTGCGGCGGCGGCGAGGTCGGCATAGCCGGTGTTCACGAAAATGACCGAACCGGCATGGGAACCAAGCCATTTGTAAAGTTCGGTCTTGGCAGCAAGCACTCCTTCATAAGATCCGAATCCAAGCAGATGGGCCTTCCCCACATTGGTGATGTAGCCGTAATCCGGCCGGCTTACCTTGACGAGTTTGGCTATGTCGTCGGGATGGTTCGCGCCCATCTCCACGACGGCCATCTGCGTGCCGGGTTTGATGGAAAGCAAGGTGAGAGGGACGCCGATGTCGTTGTTCAGGTTGCCTTTGGTGGCCGCGACCTCGTATTTGGCCCGAAGTGCTGCCGTGATAAGTTCCTTGGTAGTGGTTTTCCCGTTTGTGCCGGTCAGTCCTATTACCGGAATTCCCAGGGTTTCGCGGTGATGGACGGCCAGCGCCTGCAGTGTCGTGAAAGGATCTTCAACCGGGATAAGCCGTGCGTCAGCTTTCGGACGGGCAATGCCCGTACTGGCGTCCCCTTGCGGGACACAGACGGGCCCTTTGCCCGTCGCGGAGGGGAAAGCGTCGCTGTTGACGACGGCATAGGCCGCACCGGCCTCGAGGGCCTTCATGGCATAATCGTTTCCATCGAAATTCTCTCCCCGGAGCGCAAAGAAAATAGCCCCGGCAGGAATGGAGCGGCTGTCGGTACTCACCTGATACCCGCAGTCGCAGTATAATTTGTAAAGATCTTCCGTGCTCATTTCGTACCTGTACTTCCGAATCCACCTTCGCCACGCTCGGTAGCGCCCAGTTCACTCACTTCCTCCCAGTCTATTTTCTCGTGTTTTGCAAGCACCAGCTGCGCGATGCGTTCGCCCGGTTCCACCACGAAAGGCTGGTCCGACAGATTCACCAGGATCACGTTCACTTCCCCGCGGTAATCGGCATCGATGGTACCCGGAGTATTCAGCACTGTTATGCCCTTCTTGGCGGCAAGTCCGCTGCGGGGGCGCACCTGGACTTCGTAGCCTACTGGAATCTCGAGATAAAGGCCGGTGGGGATCATCGCCCTCTGCAGGGGGGCCAGCGTTACCGGTTCGGCAAGGGAAGCGCGCACGTCCATCCCGGCTGAAGCGAGAGTGGCGTACTGCGGAAGGGCGTTGCAGCCCTTGTTCACGACTTTGACTGTCATTACTTCTGAGCTTTGGTATATAGGAAAACTGTTATCAGGGCGAACAGCAGGTTAGGCGTCCACAGTGCCAGCGAAGCAGGCATGGTGCCGGTATATACGAACATCTGCGAGAAACGCAGGAAGAGTATGTACGAGAACGCCAGGGCGATGCCTATACCGAGGTTCCAACCTATGCCGCCACGTTTCTTCCGGCTTGAAAGACACACTCCCATGATGGTAAGGATTATGGCGGAGAAAGGCATGGCAAAGCGGTTGTGAAGTTCGATCTCGGCGAACATCACGTTGGCGTCGCCTCGCATGTCCTGAGTTTTTATGAGTTGGTTCAGATCGCGGATAGGGAGCGTCTCCACCGTCTTCTCGTTGCGATAGAAATCCGTCACAGTGAGCTCGATCACGGTATCCTTCTTGGCTCCGCTGGTGATACGGTCTTCGAGCCCAGTGCGATAGTCGCGGATGAACCAGTTGCGCAGCCTCCAGCACTGCTGGGTGCTGTCCCACACCGCCGAATCGGCCTCAAGCTTGCTCTTGAGCTTGTTGTCTTCTATGGTTTCGAGAGTGAACTTGTAGGCGGTATTGTTCCAGCGGCTGAA
>CAMOIZ010000025.1 GCA_946616385.1 uncultured Bacteroidales bacterium
ACTGTATCTGCTCAGAGCGGATATCAGGTAAAAGGAGTTGTAGTCGACTCGTTCGGCCCTGTGATCGGAGCCGCCGTGATGGAAAAAGGAACCACCACAGGCACGATAACAGGCATGGACGGCGACTATGTCCTCACCGTTTCCGGTGCAGGTGCGACTGTAGAAATCAGTTGCATCGGATATGCCACCCAGACTTTCAAGGCATCCGATATCCCTGCCACCGTCACGCTTTCCGAAGACGCCGCTTTCCTCGATGAGGTGGTGGTGATCGGTTACGGATCCCTCTCCAAGAAGGAACTTTCCAGCTCCATCGTACAAGTGGACAGCAAGGACCTGTTCAAAGGGGGCATGAACAACCCCATGGAAATGATTACCGGTAAAGTGGCTGGTCTGAACGTCGTGACGACCGCTGCCGCCAACCCTAACTCCAATTCATCGCTCCAGATCCGTGGCGCAACCTCCCTGCAGGCAGGCAATGAGCCTCTCATCGTCATCGACGGCATCCCCGGAGGCGACATTCGCAATGTCACCCCTCAGGACATCGAAAGCATGACCGTCCTCAAGGATGCTGCATCTGCGGCAATTTACGGTACGCGCGGTGCTAACGGCGTAATCCTCATCACCACCAAGAAGGGCAGCGGTGAAGTCGGACAGGCTCACGTGAGCTATGATTCCTACTTCGGATACAACATCGCTAAGGACATTCCCGAGGTGCTCTCCGCCGATGAATTCCGTCGCAGCCGCCGTGGCAATGACTACGGCGCCAGCACCGACTGGTACAAGCTGCTGCTGAATGATTTCTCATACGAACTCAACCAGTACATCTCCGTTGACGGCAGTTCCGAGAGGGGCTCCTACAATGCATCCGCCCTCTACAAGAAGGCTACCGGCCTTGACCTCACCGACGCCCGCGAAGAATTCGGCGGCCGCGCCGCAGTTGAGCAGAAGATCCTGGACAACCGCGTGCAGGTGAACTTCTCCCTCAGCGCCCGCAAGGTGAACGAGGTTTACGGCAACGACGGCATGTTCGACACAGCCCTCTCCATGAACCCCACCATGCCCGTTTACAATGAAGACGGCAGCTGGTATCAGCCTACTTCTCCTACCGGAGCGCGCAACCCTCTCGAGGGTATGACCAACCTCACCAGCGACGGTCACCGCACTTATCTGCTCGGAAGCGCCGCAGTGAAGTACAACATCCTTATGAAGGAGAACCAGCAGCTGAGCACCACCCTCACTTACTCGGTAGATTACAACGACTACAAGAGCAATTACTACGTCCCTTCGGATTCCGGTGTTTCCTTCTGGAACGGATATGACGGACAGGCTTCCATCTCCTATAATAAATACCAGACCAACCACCTCGAGTGGCTGTTCAACTACAACCTCTACCTCCAGGACCACAGCATCCAGGCAGTGGCCGGATACTCCTATGAGGAATACAACAACGAGGGTGTAGGCAATACCAACTACGACTTTGCATACGACAAGGTCGTTTACAACAACATCGGTTCCGGCAGCTGGCTCACCGACGGCAAAGCCACCATGTGGTCGAGCAAGAACCAGAGCAAGCTCATCGGCGTTTTCGGCCGTGTGAACTACAACTGGAAAGACATCGTGATGGCTTCCGCTTCCCTGCGTTACGAAGGTGCCACCAAGTTCGGCGCCAACAGCAAGTGGGGTTACTTCCCCGCAGCATCCGTGGCATGGGAACTCGTTAACATGGACTTCATGAAGAGCGCCGGACTCAATATCCAGAGCCTCAAGCCCAGGGTCAGCTTCGGTGTCACCGGACGTTCCGACTTCGCATCCTACATGTCCCTCTCGACCTACGGCACTTATGGTGCATACTTCATCGACGGGGAATGGGTGAACGGTTACGCTCCTTCCAAGAACACCAATCCTGAACTTCAGTGGGAGAAACTTGTCAGCGCCAATATCGGTGTTGATTTCGCGGTTCTCGACAGCCGTCTTCGCGGAAGCGTCGACCTCTTCGACCGCCAGAGCCGCAACCTGCTTTACAACTACACCGCTCCCCAGCCTCCGTTCATCTACAACAACATTCTCGTGAACGTAGGTACCACGGAAAACATAGGTGTGGAACTCAGCCTCGACTATGACGTGTTCAAATCGAACAAGGCCTTCCAGTGGACTACCGGCATCAACGCCTCCATGGGCAAGACCAAGCTGACGAAACTCTCCAGCGACGTTTACAAGGCTGCTTATGTCGAGCTTTACCAGAAGCCCGGCGTCGGTACCCAGGAATACTTCTTCCGCGTTGAGGAAGGCGGTGAGGTCGGTCTCATCCGCGGTTACCGTTATGCAGGAGTGAGCGAGCTCGGCGACATGATGGTTTACGACAAGGACGGCAACGCAGTCAATGCGAACTCCGCCGACGCTTCCTGGAAGACCACCATCGGCAGCACCGTTCCCAAGCTCTTCCTCAGCTGGAACAACACCTTCCGCTACAAGAACTGGGATCTCAACCTCTTCTTCACCGGCGCGTTCGGACACAAGATCTTCAACATGCGCCAGTACGGAATGGGCCTCAAGGGTGCCAACGGCGGCGGCAACGTGTATCGCAGCGCCTATACCGAGTACGACTACATCAGCTCCGGCTCCGGTATCATCTCCGACTTCTTCCTCTATGACGGAAGCTACTTCAAACTCCAGAATGCGACTCTTGGTTATAACTTCGTTACCAAGGACTGGAAGTACGTGAACAGCCTGCGTCTCTATCTTGCCGCCAAGAACGTGATCACCCTGACCGGTTACAACGGATCGGATCCTTCATTGGTGAATTCCAACGGCCTGACTCCGGGTATCGACACCAACGGTGCATATCCTGCAGCCTGCCAGATTACCTTTGGTGTAACGGCCAGATTCTAACACTTAATAGGAGAAAGATATGAAAAAGAATATCATAAATATTGCATTTGCAGTTCTTGCTTCTTTCTGTGCCGCAGCTTGCTTCAACCTCGACGAGAATGTCTACTCCGAGGTGGACGCCAGCGTCTATTATCAGAATGAGACCAGCCTGAAGGGTGCCGTTGCAGCCATCTACAACCAGACTTCTTCCACCCTTGCAGGCGAGAACTTCTTCCACCTCTCCGAATACCCTGCCGACCAGCTCACCTGGCGTGTATGGAACGGAGGCGCATGGGGATGGGACGAGGCCGAAAAGACCGTTCTTTCCTGGCACAACTGGACCGCCGAGTCCAAGATCATCAACAACGCATGGAGCGGCGCGTGGACCGCAGTCGGCCTTGCCAACCTCCTGCTGAGCGACCTTGAAAGCCTCGATCCTTCTTCGTTGGGCGTCGAACGTGCCACTCTCGACAAATATATCGCCGAGGTCCGCACCATCCGCGCATGGAACTACTACTGCCTGTTCGAGATCTGGGGCGGAGCCCTTCCTCTCAACACAAAGGCATCTACCGAAGTTCCCGGTTCTGCGGATCCTGATTTCGACACCGCATGCAAGAAGATCTACGATTTCATCGCCACCGAGCTTGACGAGAGCGTGGACGCCCTCGACAAGAACAACGTGAACCGTGCGAACCAGGCCATGAACCGCATGCTGAAGGCCCGTCTGCTCCTGAATGCAGAGGTGTTCATCGGCGAGCCTCATTACACCGAGTGCGAGGCCCTTTCCAAAGAAATCCTTTCCGGTACATACGGAACTTACAGCCTTGCCGACAACTACCGCGATATCTACAGCATCAACAACGTGAACTGCCCCGAAGTCGTGTTCGCACTTGCAGCCGAAGACGGCCAGGGTGCTGCCAACGCCATCTCCAACGTGCGCACCATGGTGGGCATGTGGTATGGTTATGCAGATTACTTTGGACAGAGTTATGACGGCATCGGCGCATGGAACTGCGTCTGCCTCGTGCCTTCCTACGACAACTCCGGCACCGTTCTGCCTACCGGCGGATCCGAAGGAGCCAAGTGCTTCCTCGATGCTCCCTACGGCGACAAGCTCGGCGCTCCCTACGAACGTTTCGACGACCGCGACATCCGTAAGCAGAACTATGTTTACGATGCTTCCACCAAGACCCATGGCCCCGGCATGTTCCTGAAAGGAGCCATCAAGGCCAACTTCGGCACCGGCGACGCCCTCAAGGCTGACGCCGACCGCGACGGACAGGATCTTGTATATGTGGACCAGGTTGGTACCTTCCTGGGACAGGGACGCGACCTCGAGGTGGTCATGAACCCCCGCTGGGGCGAAACCAACTCCGGTGTGCGCCTTGTGAAGTATCCTCTCTATCCCAACGACGACAATGGCGGATTCAAGAGCATCGACGATGTCCAGTTCCGCCTTGCAGAGGTTTACTACAACATTGCGGAATGCGAGATGCGTGCAGGCAACAGTACCGTTGCAAAGGACTATGTGGATCAGGTTCGCAAGCGTTACTACAAAGCATCCGACCGTGATGCCGCTCTCTCCGTACCCGGTCCCGGCTTCACAAGCTTCGATATGGACTGGATGCTCTCCGAATGGGGCAAGGAGTATCTGGGCGAGGGCAACCGCCGTCGCACCGACCTTCGCCGTTTCGACAAATTCACCCAGGGACAGTGGTGGTTCTGGGGCCGTGCTACCGAGCCCGGCGTGGATCTCCCTGCAGCCCGCAGCAGCAAATACGAATGGTATCCGCTGCCTGCACAGGCTCTCCTCGTGAACCCCGGTCTTGTGCAGAATCCTGCTTACGCAGCAAACTAAGATGATTCAGAAGTATGAAAAAGATATTTAAAAGTCTGTTTCTGATTCCGGTGCTTGCAATGGCACTCGCCGGATGCGCGAAGGACGAGATCGTGTTCAACCACGAGCAGCCCGCCTTCGACACCAAGGACGGCCAGATTCTCATCGAGGCCATCCTTCCCACAGCCACCGCAGCTGACGACGAGATTTACATCGCCGGCCCCTTCGCAGGTGACTCCACCGCAGTGGTTGGCAATGCCAGCTACCTGCTCACTCACTCCGACAAGATTTCCCAGAAGTGGGGCATCTATCTCGATCCCGCTTCCTTCAAGGACGGCAAGACCCTCGCCGACGGTTTCTATTTCGTAAACGTCCAGCAGGGTATTGAGCGCAGCGTGAAGAACGAGGAAATCCTCCATACCCTCGATGCACAGCCCGGCATGAGCTATAATGTGTATGCCGACCGCTGGCGCGCCTTCTTCCAGAGCGACCCCGGTGTCGAAGAAACCCTTCCCGTGCATGACGGAATCCGCATCTACATCGTGGATGAAACCGGTTGGGATGCCATCGCACTCTACCAGTGGGGTGACCAGAACGACTTTGGCGGCGGCTGGCCCGGCGCACAGGTCGCAGGCACCGCCACCATCGCCGGCAAGGCATATCCTTACTTCGAGTATGGCGACGATCTCATGAACCTGAGCCAGAACCTCATCTTCAACAACAACGGCGGCGGCACCCAGCTCGCCGACTATGCCGTGACCTTCAGCAAGGCTGATTACTTCCTCAAGGTCACTGCAGAAGGCGTAGAGGAACTTGACAGCCCTGTAGGCGGAGTCACCCTCCCCGAACACGAAGGCTACCGCGTGTACATCACGAACAACACCGGTTGGGACGCCATCGCTCTCTACCAGTGGGGCGCGGTCAACGACTTCGGCGGCGGCTGGCCCGGTGTGGCTCCTGCCGGAACCGAGACCATCGCGGGCACCGAGTATACCTACTTCGAGTACGGTGACGATGCCGCAGGCCTTGCCCAGAACCTGATCTTCAACAATAACGGCGGCGGCACCCAGCTTGCCGACTACGCCCTCACCTTCGAAGAAAAGGATTACTTCCTGAATGTCACCGCTGAAGGCGTAGAGGCTCTGCCCAACCCTGCCACGGGAGAAGGCGGAACCGTGACTCCTCCGGAGCCGGCACCCATAGAATACGGCGGACCGAAGATCTACATCCAGAACAAGACCGAATGGCCCGGCAAGCTCTATGCACACTATTGGGACGGTACCAACAATACAGAGTGGCCCGGCACCGAGTTCGCGACCACCGAAACCGTCGAAGGCGTGGAATATCTGGTGATCGAGACTCTTGCGGCCACCAAGGGCAAGGAGGTCGGAATCATCTTCCACAGCGATGAGAACGACTCCGAGAACCGCTTCGAAACTACTGTCACCCTCGATACGGACCGCTACTATGTCCTTGAAAAGGGTGCTCTTACCGAGGTCGAGTCCGGCGTACGCGTAATCGTCAAGAACAACTCCGGCTGGCCCGGCAACATCTACGCCCACATGTGGGACGATGAAAACACCTTCGGCACCGACTGGCCCGGAATCGCCGCCACCAACGGATATTTCGAAGGCGACAACTACCTCGTATTCCTTACTCCCGTCACCGCGAAGGGCAAGACCGTGAACGTGATCTTCCACAGCGACGAGAACGATGCCGAGAACCGTTTCCAGACCGTGATCACCCTCGACAAGGACCGCTTCTATGTACTCGACAAGGAATTCACCTTCGCCGAGGAAGAGAAGAAGCCCGTGAACATCTATGTCGATGACCAGACCGGTTGGGATGCCATCGCCCTTTATATGTGGGGTGATGCCGAGGCCGGCGGATCATGGCCTGGCCTGCAGGTTTCGAGGACCGAGGAGATCATGGGCAAGACCTTCAAGGTTTTCACCATCGCAAACGCCAAGGGACTCGCCGAGAACCTCATTTTCAACAACAACGGCGGCGGTACCCAGCTTGCCGACTTCGCCCTTACCTTCGACAAGGAGGAATACTTCCTCGTTGTCACCGCCGAAGGCGTGACGCTTTCCGAGCGTCCTTCCATCGACCCTGCCAAGAGAGTCACCATCTACGTCGATGACCAGACCGGTTGGGATGCGATAGCTCTCTATATGTGGGGCGACAAGGAACTCGCAGGCGGATGGGCCGGAGCACAGCCCGGCGGAACGGCTGAAATCGCCGGAACCACCTACAAGACCTTCGTGTTTGAAAACGCTGTCGGACTTACCGAGCACCTGATCTTCAACAACAACGGCGGCGGCACCCAACTCGCCGACTTCGATCTCACATTCACCGAGAACGAGTATTACCTGAAGGTCACCGCGGAAGGCGTCACCAATACCGGTAATCCTACCGCAGTCACCATCTATGTCGCCGACCAGACTGGTTGGGACGCCATCGCCCTTTATATGTGGGGCGACAAGGAACTCGCCGGTGGATGGCCCGGAGCACAGGTGAGCGGAACTGAAGAGATCGCCGGGACCACCTACAAACTGTTCAAGTTCAAGGACGCCAGGGGACTCTCCGAGCACCTGATCTTCAACAACAACGGCGGTGGCACCCAGCTCGCCGACTTCGACCTCACTTTTGCGAAGGCAGAGTACTTCCTGACAGTGACTGCCAGCGGAGTTACCGAGACTTCGGACCCTCGTTAAATCTTTTGGACCGGGGCCCCTGACCGGGCTCCGGTCTCCCATTACAATATTGCATTTATGAAGATGAAAGCCCTGATCCTGGCCGCTGTTCTGGCCTCCGTCTTATCCTGTGGCAAAGACGACCGCAACAACGTCGTGCCCACCCCTGCCGCCCAAGCCGAAAAACTGCTTGAACTCCCTGCATCCGCCAGGGCCAACTACCAGATTTATCAGGTAAATCCCAAGCTTTACGGGAACTCCGGCCAGCTGAAGGCCGTCCAGGCTCGCCTCGACGACATAAAGGCCCTCGGCACCGACATCCTTTACCTGATGCCCATCTACCCGGAGGGGCAGAAGAACGGAATAGGTTCTCCGTATTGCATCAAGGACTACACGGGCGTAAGGGACGCCTGCGGGACCCTCGCCGACGTGAAGGCCCTGGTGAAGGCCGCGCACGACAAGGGGATGAAGGTGATGTTCGACTGGGTCGCCAATCATACCGCATGGGACCATCCCTGGATCACCGCACATTCCGATTGGTATCAGAAGGATGTCAACGGCAACATAGTTTATCCTACCAAGGACGGTGAATGGAAAGATGTCGCCCAGCTGAATTACTCTTCCACGGCCCTGCACGACGCCATGATCGCGGCCATGAAGTATTGGATTACAGAGGCCGACATCGACGGCTATCGCTGCGATTATGCCCACGGCGTTCCGGATGCGTTCTGGAAGAAGGCTATTCCCCAGCTCAAGGCTGTCAAACCCGGGTTCATCATGCTCGCGGAGAGCGACTTCGAGCGCATGTTCGACGACGGCTTCGACATCATCTACGACCGTGGTCTCAAAAGAGCCGCCAAGTCTTTCGTCTCCGGCGGGAAAGCTGCCGATTTCGCAAAATCATACAAGAGTACACTCGACAAAACCCCTGCCGGAAAGACCAAGTGCTACTTCGTCACCAACCACGACGATGCTTCGGAGAACAGCCCTGTGAGCGAGTTCGGGAGCAAGGAAGGCGCCTGCGCCGCCTATGCACTCCTGGCCGCCCTCAACGGCTCGCCCATGTTCTATGGTTCCCAGGAGGCGGGATACGCCAATAAGATCAACTTCTTCAATGTAGTAACGATGAACTGGAATGCCGATCAGGAACTCTTCAACCGCTACAAGAACGTTCTGGGAGCCTTGCAGACGGTCAGCCGCGACAGCGCCTGCACCCTGTACGCTTTCGATCGTGTGATATTCGTATGCTACGAAGGTTCCGTTACGGTCGGCATCAACATGGGAGCCTCCAGCGTCAAAGCGACCCTCCCTGACGGCAAAACTCAGTACGAGTTCAGTTCATATGAGATAAAGATCTGGAAATAGCCGCCCCATGAAAAGACTGCTTCTCCCTTTCATCCTCCTTCTTGCCGCCTGCAGGCCGGACGCATCCGTTTGCTCGCCCGACGGCCATGTCTCCCTTCGCTTTTCGCTGTCGGAAGAGGGCAGGCCGGTATATGCCGTGGATGTGGACGGGGCGCCATTCATCGGAGAATCCGCCCTCGGCCTTGACGCCGATGGGCTGAATCTTTCCTCCGGCTTCGGACTCAAGAAGATTCAAAAGTCTTCGGCAGACGAAGAATGGACCCAGCCATGGGGGGAGAACAAGACGGTGCGCGACTGCCACAATGAGATGTCGGCACTTCTGAAAAATGCTGAAGGGGTGGAACTTACGCTCCGCTTCCGCATGTTCGACGATGGCTTCGCATGGAGGTATGAATATGAAGTCCCTGCCTGCGACACCATCCTTCTGGACGGAGAAAAAACCGAATTCCGTTTTGCGGAGGATGCCGACAGCTGGTCCATTCCCGGCAATTTCGACACCTATGAACTTAAATACCGCAAGCTCCGCCTGAGCGATGTTCCGGACGCCAACACTCCCATGACCATGCGCTTCGACGGCGGCCTCTATGCCAGTGTGCACGAAGCAGCCATCTACGATTATCCCGAGATGATTCTGCGACACACCGATGGCTGCAGCTTCGTGTCGGAACTCGCGCCGCTCGACCGCAGGAGCGGTCTCAAGGCCATCCTGCCCGGCAGCTTCAAGACGCCCTGGCGCACCGTGCAGATAGCCCGCGAAGCGGTAGGCCTGATAAATTCCTCGCTGATACTTAACCTGAACGAGCCCTGCGCCCTGGAAGATGTCTCCTGGATCAAGCCGGCCAAATACATAGGTGTATGGTGGAGCCTGCATCTGGGTCTGGAATCCTGGGGCGTCGGCCCTCACCACGGAGCGACCACCGAGGCCGCCATCCGCTACATCGACTTCGCCGCCGCCAATAATATCCAGGGTGTGCTTTTCGAGGGATGGAACGACGGCTGGATAGGGGACGGAGCCGCGCGTGACTTCGATTTCACATCTCCCGCCGCCGACTTCGACATCGAAAAAGTGACCGCCTATTCCCGCAGCAAGGGGATAGAATTCATCGTCCACAACGAGACCGGAGGGAATGTGGCACGCTATGAGGCGGAGCTCGAAAGGGATCTCGACTGGGACGCGGCGCATGGCATTCATTATCTGAAAACCGGCTATGCCGGGGGAGGTCTCTACGGAGGGAAACACCGTCACAGCCAGTTCGGCGTCCAGCATTTCCAGAAAGTGGTCGAAGAGGCGGCGAAGCGACATATCTGCGTGGATGCCCATGAGGCCATAAAGCCCACGGGAATCCGCCGCACATGGCCGAATTTCATGACGCGTGAATGTGCCCGCGGCATGGAGTGGAACGGCTGGAGCGAAGGGAACGAACCCTTCCATCACGAGATTCTGCCGTTCACCAGGCTTCTTGGAGGCCCCATGGACTACACTCCCGGCATCTTCGATATCGACTACAGCAATGTGGCCGGGCGCAATCCCAATCTGCGCAGCTGGGGCAGGCACGCTTCCGAGTGCCGCACCAACACCACCCTCTGCAAGCAGATTGCAAACTGGGTGATTCTGTATTCACCTCTGCAGATGGCATGCGACCTGCTCGGGAACTACGAAGGGCATCCCGCCTTCCAGTTCTTCCGCGACTTCGATGCCGACTGTGATGAATCCCGCGCCCTCCAGGGTGAACCCGGGGAATTCGTAGCGATTGTGCGAAGGGCGGCAGACCGCTATTTCTACGGCGCTACTACCAACGAATGCGCCCGCACGCTCGTGCAGCCCCTGGACTTCCTCAGACCCGGGGTGGAATATGTCGCCCGCATTTATGCCGACGGCCCGGATGCCGACTGGATTTCCAATCCTGAATCCTATGTAATTACAGAAGAGACCGTTACCTGCTCCGACACGCTCGAGGTCGTGATGGCCGCCGGCGGTGGACAGGCAATTTCCTTTATTCCAAAGAATTGATTATGAAAAGATTATCCCTATATCTCATTTTGGGTGTCCTGAGTCTGGTCCTTGCGGCCTGCGGTAAAGACGACCGCAACAAGGTCATCCCTTCGGGAGGTGGCGAGAATGGCGGCGGAAATAGTGGATCTGATGATTTTGTAGCCGTTACCGCCGCCCCGAAAGCCTTCGACGGCAACAAAAAGGCGGATATAACGTATCAGCTGCTGGTATACAGTTTTGCCGACAGTGGCACCGACGGCTGGGGCGATATCAAGGGCGTCACGCAGCATCTGGACTATCTCGACGCCATGGGAGCATCGGCAATATGGCTTTCTCCTATCCATCCTTCGGATTCTTACCATGGCTACGACGTGCAGGACTACAGCGCGGTAAATCCCAAATTGGGCACGGATGCCGACCTCCAGGAGCTGATTTCCAAGGCACACGAGAAGAATATAAAGATTTATCTCGACTATGTGCTCAACCACAGCGGCACCGGAAATGCCTGGTTCAAAAGCGCATCTTCCTCTGCATCGAGCGAATACCGCAACTTTTACGTTTTCTCCGACGCTCCCCAGGCCGACATTGCCGCAGGAAAGATCCCTTCCCTGTCGAGTTACGATGCCGCGAAGTGGCACAAGACATCTTCCGGAAACGGCGCAGGCTATACCGGACGCCTGCATTTCAAGCTCGACTGGGGATCCGGGACCATCACCGTCACATCTACTTCGGAGACTGCCCAGCCTTCGAATTCCGATACCTCGGTGAACTATTTTATCTATTATGGCGACGACCAGATACGCCGCATGTACAAGACCTCGTCTTCGGTTTACGAAATCACCCTCGATTTTGACTCTTCATGGGGATTCCTGGTACGTACGAGCAGCACGAGCTGGGACAACAACACCAAATGGGGTTCGGCCACCGGGGCGCCCATCTCGCTCGGCACGCCCTACGCAATTACCAGTACAAATCCCGAAAACATCCCCTTCGGTGCAGCCAGTTACTACTATGGAGCATTCTGGAGCGGGATGCCCGACTTGAATTACGGGGAGCTGTCTTCGGTCGAGACCAACGCCACCTTCAATGCGCTTGCATCCAGCGCCAAGAAATGGATAGACATGGGTGTGGACGGCCTGCGACTTGATGCCGTCCTCTACATCTATGAAAAGAACGCCCCGGCATCCAATGCCAGCTTCCTCGGCAAGTGGTACGAGCGCTGCAATTCCTACTACAAGGCTGCCGGGAGACCCGGCAATATCTATATGGTCGGCGAGGCGTGGACGGCTACCGACGTGATGGCAAGCTATTACGAAGGGCTCCCGGCTCTGTTCGATTTCGAATATTGGGACAGGCTTTCCTGGGCGCTCAACAACTCCACCGGGCGCTATTTTGTGAAGGACGTACTCAATATCCGCAATATCTGCCGCGCCAAGCGCAGCGATTTCATCGAGGCCACAAAGCTCACCAATCACGACCAGACCCGCGCCGCGACCCAGCTCGGACGCTCCCTGCCGAAAGAGAAACTGGCTGCCTGCGTGCTGCTTACCTCACCCGGATCCCCTTATGTGTATCAGGGAGAGGAACTTGGCTATTGGGGAAAGATAGGTGCCGAAGGCGGTGCCGACGAGCAGGTGCGTACCCCCGTGAAGTGGACCAGAACCGGCTCTGTTCCTTCTTCCTGGACATCTGCCTCAAACATCGACAAGAACATGCTTTCCTCCGATATTTCGGTTGAGGCCCAGGAGGCGGATGCCGGTTCGCTGCTGAATGTCTACAAGACTTTCGCCCGACTGCGCAATTCTTACGTGTCGTTGGCATTCGGCGAAATGTCGGCTCATTCCAAGTACAACGATTCCAACGCTTCCGACGAGAGCATCGCGTGCTGGTATATGACTTCCGGTTCCGAGAAACTGCTCGTAGTGCACAATTTCGGATCTTCTTCCAAGACCCTGGATTTCTCCGGCGACAAGCTCGACAAGGCCGTTGCCTTGAACGGTTCGGCCGAAGTCAAGGGCGGCAGCCTGAAACTTGGCGCTTATTCTTCGGTTGTATTTTTGCAGTAAACCTGTATGAAAAAACTTTTCCTTCTTCTGGTCCTTCCACTTGCATTCGCCTGCAACACCCACAATGACATCTCCTCTATCCCTGAAGCCACTGCCGAGCAGATCTCCCGCGTGGAACCACTCTGCTGGTGGGTGGGGATGAATACTCCTCTTCAGCTTATGATCCAGGGGCCCGGTGTCGGCGCTGCTACCGATGTGCGCATCGTTGGTGTTCCCGGTATCAGGGTGAAGAAGGTGCACAAGGCGGACAGTCCGGATTATCTGTTTGTGGATGTCGAGATTGGGCGTCGTGCCCGTCCCGGAACTGCTCGGATAGTAATCAGTGGTGTTGGTGGCGGACAGGGGGATGTTGTTGGCGGACAGGCATATGCGGCCTGCTCCGCTGAAAACGCTCCGCAGTCCGAATGCCTGTCCGCTG
>CAMOIZ010000026.1 GCA_946616385.1 uncultured Bacteroidales bacterium
TGAAGCACATGTGCTCAAGGAAGTGGGCGAGGCCGTCCTGGTCGGGAGTCTCCTGTATTGCGCCCACGTTGGTGGCGAGATAGAACTCTGCACGACCTTTGGGCAGTTCGTTGTGGCGGATGTAGTAAGTGAGTCCGTTGTCAAGCTTGCCAACCTTAACGGCAGGGTCACCGGGAAGAGGACGCAGCATAGGATTGTCCTGTGCTGATGCAGAAACGGCCGCTACTGCGGCGAAGAGAAATAGACACAGCTTTTTCATTCCTTCGTTGTTTTTTTTTGCAAATATATAATTAATTATTGAAATTCAATATAAATTTATTGTTTTATTTAAACATTTCATGTATCGTCTTAGCTGTTGGCAGCAGTTGCTGCAGCGACTCCAGTTCGAGACGCCGTCCGATTATGCTGCCTTCAGGCGCTACCATATACATTTTAGGCGTGGAAATCACACCGTAGAGGCGCAGGTAGTCGCTGTCAACGTCAGGATCCCAATAATGCTCGATCTTCACATAAGGATTGTTCACCCGGAATGTCCTGCGGAATTCCCTCCAGGCCTTGCGGTCGCGCCCTGCATAGAAACACACCAGCGTGAGCGGGAAATCCACCGACTTCTCCAGCACCGAAGGCAAGACCTTGCTCTCCGCAACGCACTTGCTGCAGGAAGTATCGTAGAACCAGAGTATGCTTGTGACTCCTTCAGCGGGGAGATTCCTGCGTCCGCCGCAAGCCTTCCGGCCGGCAATCGAAGGAGCATCCATTCCCAGAAGGGTATTGCGGTTCATGTTGCAGAACATCTCGGCGTCGAGCCCTTCGAACTCGCCCCGGAAAGCCACCTTGCCTTTCGCGAACCATTCGTCGTACAGATAAATGGCCACGGCTTCGTCGCCCATCACCGGAGCCTCACGGTAGTAAGAAAACAGCTTGGCGGCAACGTGGTTGCGCATCAGGGAATCCTTCACGGAGCCGATCAGGAAATCGCACTCCCCCGTCTTGGTCTCCACGCTTTCCGCCTGGATGGCACCCACATAACGAATGATCAGGCTGTCCAGGGCGGCGTAGGCCGCTTCGGACTGACGGTCCTGGGCGCGGAGTCCCGTTCCCAGAATCAGTGCGAGTGCTATGCAAAGGACGCGGCGCATCATTTGACAGCGGGAAGTTTCACCCCTTCGGGCATAAAGAGAGAAGTATCGCCATTGTGGCGGAGGATGTCACGCACTGCGGAAGAGGAGATGTGGGCAAACTCCTGAGCGGTAGGGATGATGATGGTCTCGATCTCCGGAGCAAGCCTGCGGTTGGCGTCGGCGATGCTGCGTTCGTTTTCAAAGTCGAGCATGTTCCGGACGCCCCTGACTATGTGTCGTATGCCCAGTTCGCGGCATATATCTATGGTAAGGCCGTCGTAATTGACGATCCTCACGCCCTTCATGCCGGCGGTTGCCTGACGGATGATGTCCAGTTTCTGTTCGGTGGAGAAGAATCCGCTCTTGTCCTGGTTGATACCTACTGCCACCACAACCTCATCGAACATAGTAAGGGCGCGGCAGAGAATATTGAGATGTCCTTCGGTAAAAGGATCGAAGGATCCGGGGAATAATGCTACAGTTGCCAATTTATTGGGGTTTTATGTTCGTTCAACAAAATTTCGTTTGCCTTGGAAAAGTGCCGGCATCCGAAGAAGGCGCCTCCCGCAAGCGGGCTGGGATGCGCGGCCTCCAGCACGAAGTGCCTGGAAGTGTCGATGAGAGCCTTCTTGCCGCGGGCGAAATTCCCCCACAGCATGAACACTATTCCATTGCAATTGTCTGATATATACTTGATTACCGCGTCGGTAAACTCCTGCCAGCCTATCCTGCTGTGCGATGTGGGCTGCGATGCGCGCACGGTGAGCACGGAGTTCAGCAGCAGCACGCCCTGACGCGCCCAGCCTTCGAGATTGGGACGCCCGCTCATCTTTATGCCAAGGTCGTTTTCGATCTCCTTGAAGATGTTGCGAAGAGACGGCGGAGCGGGGACTCCGTCCGGCACGGAGAAAGAGAGGCCCATCGCCTGGCCCGGCCCGTGATAGGGGTCCTGTCCGAGGATAACGACTTTCAGCTCGCTTACAGGGGTAAGCTCGAAGGCGCGGAAAATCTGGCTTCCGGGGGGATAGACCGTCGCTCCGGCCGCTTTCTCGGCGTGCAGGAAAGAGACAAGCCCCGCAAAGTAAGGTTTGTCGAACTCACTTTGCAAGGCCTGTTTCCAGGATTCTTCGATTCGGACTTCCATCAGAATACAAAGTCTATTACATCTCCTATTGTCTTTACGTAGTGGAAGGTAAGTCCCTTCACATAGATTTCCTTGATGTCTTCAATGTCCTTGCGGTTCTCTTCGGACAGCAGGATGGTGTGTACGCCTGCACGTTTCGCAGCCAGTATCTTCTCCTTGATTCCGCCCACGGGAAGGACACGTCCGCGAAGGGTCATCTCGCCCGTCATGGCTATGCCCTTCTTGATTCCCTGGCCGCGGAGGGCGGAAATCATGGAAGTCACCATGGTAATGCCGGCGGAAGGTCCGTCCTTGGGAACGGCTCCCTCAGGCACGTGGACGTGAATGTCCTTCTCGGAGAAGGTCTTGGAGTCCATTCCGGCCATTTCGGGATGGGCTTTTATATATTGATATGCGATGGTGGCGGATTCCTTCATCACGTCGCCCAGGCTTCCGGTCATGGTAAGGATTCCCTTGCCGCCCGAGACGGAACTTTCGATGAAGAGGATCTCCCCTCCCATCTGGGTCCATGCCAGGCCGGTGACTATTCCGGGGCCCTCATTGCCCTTCTGGGTATCGTGGAATGCGGTAGGCAGGCCGAGATACTCTTTGAGGTGTTCTTTCTTGATGCTGTCGGGATGTTCCTGCCCGAGGGCTATCTTCTTGGCCGTCACGCGGGCAAGTTTGGCGATCTGCTTTTCAAGACCGCGCACACCGGATTCATGTGTGTACTGGTCGATTATCTCGCGCATTGCGGATGCGTCAACCTTGAGGTCCGTAGCCTTCAGGCCATGCTCCTTGCGCTGCTTGGGGAGGAGGAAGTGCTTGGCTATCTCCAGCTTCTCCTCTGCAAGATATCCGGTCACGTTGATCAGCTCCATACGGTCGAGCAGGGCCGGCTGCACCGGCGAAATGCTGTTTGCCGTGGTGATGAAAAGCACCTTGGAGAGGTCGTAATCGAGGTCGAGATAATTGTCGTGGAATGTCGTATTCTGCTCAGGATCAAGCGCTTCGAGAAGAGCCGAAGACGGGTCGCCCTTGAAGTCGGAGGCGAGTTTGTCGATCTCGTCGAGCACTACCACGGGGTTGGACGTGCCGGCTTTCGCGATTCCGTTCAGGATACGGCCGGGAAGAGCCCCGACGTAGGTTTTGCGGTGACCGCGGATTTCGGCCTCGTCGTGCATGCCGCCGAGCGAAATACGCACGTACTTACGCCCCAGAGCCCTTGCGATGCTCTTTCCGAGGCTGGTCTTGCCGACTCCGGGAGGGCCGTAGAGGCAGAGAATCGGCGACTTCATGTTTCCTTTCAGCTTCAGGACTGCAAGATATTCGATGATACGGTCCTTCACCGTGTCGAGCCCGTAGTGGTCTTCGTCCAGCACCTTCTGGGCGTTCGCCAGGTCGAGATTGTCGACGCTGGTCTCGTTCCACGGAAGATTCAGCATGAAATCCAGATAGTTGTACTGGATGCTGTAGTCCGGGGAGTTGGTGTTGTAGCGGGAGAGTCGGTTCAGTTCCTTTTCGAAGGTGTCGGCGATCTCCTTAGGCCAGTCCTTCTTCTCGGCGCGGGCCTTGAGGGCGTCCAGATCCTCAGAATCGTCCATGCCAAGCTCCTCCTGGATGGTGCGCAGCTGGCTGTTGAGGTAGTACTCGCGCTGCTGCTGGTCCATCTCGGTCTTCACTTTCTGGTTGATGTCCTGCTTGATCTTGGTAAGCTCCAGCTGCATGTTGAGCATGGAGAGGAGCTTCATGGCACGAACTTTTATATCGTCGTACTGCAGCAGGTCCATCTTGTCGGAGAAGTCGTCGACCTCCACCGTGGTTGCGATGAAGTTGACCAGGAACTGGAAGTTGTCGATGTTCCGTATGGCGGTGATGGCTTCGCGGGAGGCCATCGAAGTATTGCGGATGATGTGCCCGGCCTGCTCCTTGAGCGAGTCGGCGATCGCCTTGAGCGAAGTGCGGTCACCCTCGGGGAGATAATCGTCGAGGTAGTGCACACGCCCGGTAAGATAGGGCTCGAAATCGATTATCGAGTCGAGCGAAAGACGCTTGAAGCCCTGCAGGATGGCAGTGATCGTGCCGTCCGGCATCTCCAGGCTCTTGATTATCTTGGCAACCGTCCCGTACTGGTAAAGATCGTCGCCGGAAGGGTCTTCCACGGTCACGTCGGTCTGCGGAACGCAGGCGATGAACATATCGCGCTGCTCGGCATCCTTGATGAGCCTGATGGATTTGTCCCTGCCTATGGTGACAGGGAAAATGGTGCCCGGGAACAGCACTGCGTTGCGAAGCGCCAGCACGGGCAGAATGTCGGGAAGGGTCGATTCGTCTATTTTCTGAAGACCATCGCCCTGCATTACCGGAATGATGCTGACCTCAGCTCCGGCGGGAAACATATATTCTTTATCTCTCATAAAATGTCAAAATGTCAGTGGAAGAGCATTTCCTTCCGAGGTACAAATATACTCAATCTCCGTGCCACTGACAAGAAATGCCATTTAGGATTTTGATTATTAAAAAATTAACCCTATTTTTGCAAACCCAAAAAGGGAACTTAACCAGATTTACTATTATTATGACTAAAGCAGACATCGTTAACGAGATCGCCAAGAACACTGGCCTCGAGAAAATTCAGGTTCAGGTTGTCGTCGAAGAATTCATGGCAGCCGTAAAGGGTTCAATTTCAAAGGGTCAGCCCGTATATCTTCGCGGATTCGGCAGTTTTATCATCAAGCATCGCGCATCCAAGGCAGCCCGCAACATCACAAAGAAAACAACCATCAATATTCCTGCCCACGATGTCCCGGCGTTCAAACCCGCAAAGGTTTTCGTCGCTTCCCTGCAGAAATAATCCTTAATATTTACCAATATGCCTAGCGGAAAGAAGAGAAAAAGACATAAAATGGCTACGCACAAGCGTAAAAAACGCTTGCGCCTCAACAGACACAAGAAGAAATAGTCGATAGAGGCTCGTACGGGGGATCCGGCGGGCCTCTATTCTTTAAAAGAAAACCAATAGTTTCCACAAATGGACGAACAGAAAGTCGAAAGGGACCTGATCGTTGAAGAAAGCCTTGCCGAAGTTCGCATAGCGCTGATGGAGAACCATCGACTCATCGAACTCAACAGGGAATCCAACGAGGGTCACAGCTTTTCGGTGGGCAGCGTCTTCCTCGGAAGAGTAAAAAAGCTCCTGCCCGCCCTGAATGCGGCTTTCGTGGACATCGGTGACAGCAAAGAGGCTTTCATCCATTACCTCGACCTCGGTTTCCATTTCACCGCTTTCGACACTTTCGTGAAAGAAAGCAATCCCAACAAGGAGCTCAAGGACCTCTACAGTTCAATCAAACTGGGTCCCGTGCTGGGGAAGGAAGGCCGTATAGAAGACTACCTGAAGGTCGGGCAGATGATCATAGCCCAGATCGTGAAGGAGCCGATCTCCACAAAAGGCTCGCGCCTCACTGCGGAAATTTCATTGGCAGGACGCAACATCGTACTGATGCCTTTTGCCGACAAGGTAAACGTGTCGCAGAAGATTTCAAGCAAAGAAGAGAAGAAACGCCTGGAAACGCTCGTCAAGAGCATCCTCCCCAAGAACTACGGAGCGATCATCCGCACCGCCGCCGAAGGCAAGAACGCCAGCGTGCTGGTGGCCGAGGTGCAGAGCCTCATCGACAAATGGGAGGCTTCGTGGAAGAGCATCGCAAAGAGCAAGGGCGTGCAGCTCCTCTTCACAGAGTACTCCAAAACCACCACCATCCTCAGGGATCTGCTAAACGATTCGTTCAGCAACATTTACGTGAACGACGAGAAGATCTACGAGGAAACCAGAAAGTACATCTCCCTCATTTCCCCCGAGCAGGAGAAGATCGTCAAACTCTACGACGGCAAGGAACCCATCTTCGACCATTTCGAAGTGACGCGCCAGATAAAGAGTTCCTTCGGAAAGGTAGTTCCCATGAAGCAAGGTGCATATCTTGTGATAGAGACGACCGAGGCGCTGAATGTCGTGGATGTGAACAGCGGCATACGGGCAAAGACCTCCGACCAGGAGGAAAACACCTTCGAGGTGAACAAGCTCGCGGCCGAAGAAATTGCAAGGCAGCTCAGGCTGCGCGATATGGGTGGCATAGTGATAGTGGACTTCATCGACATGGAGACACAGGAGCACCGCAACGAACTCTTCAAGTACATGACCGAACTCATGAGCAAGGACCGCGCAAAGCATAATGTGCTGCCGCTCACCAAGTTCGGCTTAATGCAGATTACACGTCAGCGCATCCGCCCCGTCACCGAGATCAATGTGATGGAGAAATGCCCCCTCTGCCACGGCACAGGCAAAATTGCATCCACGGTAATCATCGACGAGCAGGTTGAGCGACGTCTCGCCTACTACGTGAACGACAAGGGAATACACGAACTCACCCTTCGCACAAGTCCCATCCTCGGGGCCTATCTCACAAGGGGAAGTTTCGGGTCTTCTTATCTTTCGAAATGGAAACGGAAGTACCGTTGCAAGCTGAAACTGGTGGAATCCACCACGAACAGCATCCTGCAATATGAATTTCTGAACGCTAAAGAAGAGGTCCTCGATTGACGGGGACCTTTTTTATTGCATCAGTATTGACACTATCTCCTTGAGCCTGGCTGCAGGGCCTTCGAGATGGATCGTGGTCTGCGTGTGGGTGAGGGATTCTCCCGGTGCCAGGTCGGCCGCCGGAGACGAAGATTCGATCTCGTAGAACGGTCCCATGATGGTGCCGTCTTCGGTAGGGCCGTCGTTGTAGGAGTTCAGGGCATCTCCTCCGAATGGATCATCCTGCACTCCCCACTGGGAATTCACGAAGCGCGCGTCGCGGGCCGGCACCGACGTCAGAAGCACCGTCAGCGTTCCCTGCTGCGGATCGAATGCCAGCACCTTTCCCTTCGTGCGGCTGCCGCTGACTCCTATCTTGGAACGGAATTTCCCGTCGATGCTGAAGGCTATGACTCCTTTCTCCGCTTTCAGGCGCCCGTCCGGCATGGGACCGAAATAATCGTCCTTCACTACCCTGCCCTCTCCTTCTTCGTCGTAGGGGATGAACACGGTAGTGGTCTCGGAAGGATTGAACATGCCCAGCATCCATACCGACGGCATGCCGCTCTCCTCGGTCCAGGGCTCTCCGCCCTTGTTGGTGATGGTGTTTTCGCTGGTGTAGGCGACGGACTGCAGATCCTTCACCCCGATGCCCAGGAGCTGTTCGATCAGATCCGCACCGAGAAGGCTGATCTTCCGCTGCATGCGCATACTGAACTGCCCGCCCTTGGCATTGACAAGCGTGACATCCTTTCCGAAAGTGGCGCTGGATGAACTCTTTGCGACCGTTTCGAAGGTATCGGTGTCGAATGGTGCAGGGACTTTCCAGTTGGGGAAAATCTGTTCCGCTCCCTTGGCGAAGTACCAGGAGTTCTCTCCCCCTTCAGGCCCCAGCCAGAAGCGTTCCTCGCCTCCGTAATTGTTGAACTGGCTGCTATGCTCGCCCGACTCTATGAACTTATGGTTGATCCATCCGAAGCTGCGTCCCTTTTCGCCCGCTGCGGTGGATGTCGCAATGCGCCCCTGCCAGGCCGGCACCGCCAGCACCCTCGCCTTTCCGTCCGGCGAAGAGAGTTCTACCGTTTCTATCCCCCTGTTTTCCAGGAACTGCTTGTCGTAAGAATAAGTCTTCTCCATATTGATTGAATTTTGTCCGCATGCTGCAAATAACAGTGGCAGAACAATCAATAAATACGGTGCCTTTAGAGTCATTTGATCTCTATTAATTAACCCCGCAGGGCCAGGGACGTATGGCAACGCAGGCGTTGTGCCCGCCGAAGCCGAGGGAGTCGGAGATTCCGAGGGTGCAGGCCACCTTCTCCGCCTTGTTGGGCGTGTAATTGAGGTCGCACTCGGGATCCGGAGTGTCGAGATTGATGGTAGGAGTGACGATGCCTTCCTTGAGCGAGAGCACGGTGGCGATGGCCTCTGCGGCGCCGGCGGCACCAAGCATGTGGCCGGTCATGCTCTTGATGGAAGTGATGTGCGCCTTGTAGGCATCCTCTCCGAGGGCGAGCTTGTACGCCTGGGTCTCGGAAGCATCGTTAAGATGGGTTCCGGTGCCGTGGGCATTGATGTAGAGGACATCGTCCTTGCTGTATCCGGCTTCCTGAAGCGCAAGTTTCATGGCCTGAGCCTGGGTAGTGCCGTCCGGGCGAGGTGCTGTGGAATGGTAGGCATCGCAGGTGTTGCCGTAGCCGACGATCTCGCCATAGATCTTCGCTCCGCGCTCCTGTGCATGTTCGAGGGTTTCCAGCACGAGCATCGCTCCGCCGTCGCCCATCACGAATCCGCCGCGGTTCAGGTTGAAGGGCAGCGACGCGTATTTGGGATCTTCCGAACGGGAAAGGGCCTTTGCATTTGCGAAGCCGGCGATTCCCAGAGGGATGGATGCATACTCGCAGCCTCCGCTGATGATAGCGTCGGCATAGCCGAAGCGAATGGCCCTGTAGGCCTCGCCGAGATTGTGCGAAGATGTCGCGCATGCGGTCACCACGTTGATGCAGGGGCCTTTGGCGTTATTCTTTATGGCAATGTGCCCGGCGGCGATATTGGAAATCATCGAGGGGATGAACAGAGGAGATATCCACTGCCCGGAAGGGTCCTCGATCATTTTCTGGGTTTCCTTGTACTGGATTTCAAATCCGCCGATACCGGAACCGACATACACGCCAAGACGGAAGGGGTCGATGTTGGCATCTTCGCCTTCGGACTTGAGTCCGGCGTCCTGCATTGCCTGGTAGGCAGCTGCGACTCCGTACTGGGTAAACAGCGCCTGCTTGCGCACGAAGGCCTTGTCCATTCCATACTGCAGGGGGTCGAAATCCTTGATCTTGGCTGCGATGTGCACCGGCAGCATCGAGGTATCAAATTCCGTTATCGTCTCTATTCCACAGACCCCGTTCTTGAGGTTGTTCCAGAAGGTAGGAACGTCGTTTCCTATTGCGGAGATTATGCCGAGGCCTGTAACTACAACTCTGTGTTCTTTCATATCAAGTAATTATATCATGCAAATATAGTCATTATTTCCGTGTTACCATTCCAAAACGGCCGTAGCGCTCAACAATCCTGCGCCGAAAGCGCTGAATACCAGGATGTCGCCTTCCTTGAACATTCCGGCCCTGTTGCACTCGTCGAGCAGTATGGGACACGATGCGGAGGAAGAATTGCCGTGGTCCCGGATATTGGTAGGGAACTTCTCCGGTGCCACTCCAAGATTCTCACGGATTGCGTCGATGATCCGGAGATTGGCCTGGTGAATCATGTAGTAACTCACCTGTCCGGGGGTCAGGCCGGTATCCGCAAGAATGTTTTTTATGTCGCGGGTAGAAGTGGTGACAGCGAACTTGAAAACTTCGCGGCCGCGCATGACAAGGGGGACTTCGGCTTCTTCCTTGCTTATGTAGGGCGTATTCTGCAATTTATGTATCTCGTACAGCTTTTCCGGATCAGGCTGGGCGGAAAGACGGGTGCCTTTCAGTTTATCGCCTTCTCCGAATACGGCTGCGCCGGCTCCGTCGCCGAACAGCACGCAGACGCTCCGGTCGTCCCAGTTGATCATCCTGGAGGGTTCTTCGGCACAGACGATCAGCACTTTTCGTACCTTCCCGGAACGGAAATAGCTGTCCGCCATGTCCATTGCATAGATAAAACCGGGGCAGGCACAGTTGATATCGAAACAGGGGCAGGAAACGCCCAGTTTAGATGCCACGATGCAACTGAGTCCGGGGGTGACATATTCATTCACGACATTGGAACAGATAATCATGTCCAGCTCTGACAACTGCACCCTGGCATTCTCCACAGCCTTCAATGCCGCATCGACGGCAAGATCTTCAAGTTTCTCGTCGCTTATGACATGGCGCGATTTAATCCCGGTACGAGGGAAAATCCATTCATCGTTGGTATCGAGAAATTCGGACAGGTCGTCATTGGTGACCTGTTTCTTGGGAAGGGAGCTCCCGGTTCCTAAAAGTTTCATGATCGAAGTTTAAGTTTAGTCCGGGGCAAAGATAATAAAAAATCAATTCTTATGCAAAAGCCTGACCAGCAACGCGAGAAGCATCAAAAGGAACATCAGTACCGAAGCCCTGCCGACCACGTCGCCATAACGCACGAAGAAAGTCTGTTTCGAATTGAGATTGACAACCCCCGAAAGCACGGCAGGCTCCCACCAGGGCCCCTTCGAAATCACTTCTCCTCTCTGGTCGATGAAGGCGGAGATTCCGGTGTTGGCGCAGCGCGCGATGTCCCGGCGGGTTTCAATCGCGCGAAGGCGCGAATAGCTGAAATGCTGCCTGTATCCGGGAGTATCCCCCCACCACGCATCGTTGGTGATCACTGTGAGGAACCGTGCACCCTTGCGCACATATCCGGTGCAGTACTCGCCGTATACCGATTCGTAGCAGACCGCGCATCCGAACGGAATCTGCCCGTAATGCAGGCACGAAATCTCTTCCTGACCTATGCAACGGCCCATCACTCCCCCGAGTTTGTCGTCGATAGGGACGAAGATTTTCGGATAAGGGGTGAGTTCAGTCCCAACCACCAGCTTGCTCTTGTGGAACAGCTCCGCGCGGCCGGAAGTATCGGTCACGATGGCCGAGTTGTGATTCTCTATCCATCCGTCGCCGAATCTGCGTGCAAGGATGGACGGTGCGCTGTGCTGATTGTACACCTTATATGTAGATGCGCCGAAAAGCAGACTGGCGCCGGGGTGTTTGTTCAGGAATCCCTGAAAAGTGCTGAATGACTTTCCTTCCTGGATCCTGTCCAGGAAAACATCGCCAGTAAAGGTCTCGGGAGCCATCAGAAGCCCTTCCCAGCCCGGATTCATGGCCGATTCGAACTGACTGAGAAGCACGGAGTTCTGCTCTGCCTGGCTCATGGACTCGAACTTCTGGTAAGGATCGAAATTCGGCTGTCCGGCAATCACCTGCACCTGCCCTTCGGAAACTTCTTCATAATAATGGAAGATGTGCGCCGATGCGGCGTACGGCAGTCCTGTCACCATCAGCAGCCAGACGTCCGCCGCGATGCGGGCCTTGCGGGTCATGTGGGCCCAGTCCCCTTCCATGAAGGCCTTGAGCATCAGGAAAACTGTGATATTCACGACCCACGCCCATGCGGATCCTCCCAGGCTGCCCGTGAATTCGTACCATTGTATGCTGCGGGTGCTCTGCGCAAAAGCGTTTCCCAGCACCAGCCATGGCCAGGAGATCTGGGCGCTCTGCAGATACCAGCGTTCCCAAGCTATCCACGCGACCGCCAGGAAGATGTAGGGAAGCACGCCGGAAAAACGCCTTTTGGACAGGCGGAAGAGGCCGAAGATCAGCGACATCTGCAAGGCATTCGCAAGCACTGCGAAGATGGCTCCGCCCACCGTTGCGCCCGCCACCCACCAGGTGGTGATTGCATTCCACAACACAAAGAAGGAATAATGCCAGATACGGAAACGGCGTATGCCGTTCACGTCTGCGATGTGATCGGCGCAGAGCAGAGGCACCAGCCCTACCAGGGCGAATCCTCCGCAATGGGGGAACAACCAGGGAAGGCTCATCAGCGCCGCTCCGAGCAATACGAGCAGCCAGAGTGCGGTTTTTTCTCTTTTCATGCTTCTTCCTCCTCTTCTTCCGGCATGTTGCCGGCGTATTTGCGCCATTTGTCGAGCAATGCCGTCATATCGGCGGGCACTGTCGAGTCGAACTGCAGCCATTTGCCGCTTACGGGGTGCTCGAAGCCGAGGGTTTTGGCATGGAGGGCCTGGCGGGGGCAGATTTCAAAGCAGTTCTTGATGAATTGGCGATATTTGGAATAGATGGTTCCCTTGCGGATTTCGGATCCTCCGTAACGTTCGTCGTTGAAGAGGGGATGGCCGATGGAGGCCATGTGGACGCGGATCTGGTGGGTGCGGCCCGTCTCCAGCTTGCATTCCACGAAGGTCACGAAGCCGAAGCGTTCCAGCACGCGGTAATGCGTGACGGCATGCTTTCCTTCTTCCGGATTGTCGGTAACGCGGAAGCGGAGGCGGTCGTTGGGGTCGCGGGTGATATTCTTGTCGATGGTGCCTTCCGGCTCCTTGATGTCGCCCCAGACTATGGCTTGATAGCGGCGCTCCGTAGTGTGGTTGAAGAACTGCTTCGCCAGCTTCAGCTGCGCTTCGTCATTCTTCGCCACCAGCAGCAACCCGCTCGTATCCTTGTCTATGCGGTGAACCAGAATTCCGGCCTTTTCAGGATCCGTGGCAGATTTAGCAAAATCTGCGGAGGTGTCGGTGTCCGATGCGGACGCCATATCCGCCCTCGGATGTAGAGGGAGGGGCCCAGCAGAGCTGGGAGGGGCCGCAAGGCCGGCTTGAGCATCGGACACCGCAACCGCAGCGGTTTGAGGCGGCTCCGTCCCGCTCTCCGCCGTGCGCGCTGAGGCGCGCATTGAACCATCACCCCCTGCTGCATTCAGGTGATAAAGCAGGGCGTTGACGAGGGTGCCGTCGAAGTGGCCGTGGCCGG
>CAMOIZ010000027.1 GCA_946616385.1 uncultured Bacteroidales bacterium
ACTGTTTCCGCCACAAGGCCGGAACCGGAGTTTATGTCGATCAGGTTGGAATTGTTGTCGGACGTTCCTGTGAAGAAGATGCCAAGTGCTACGGCCGCGGCCATGGCCAGTGCTGCACCGGCCCAGCGCCACACATGGCGGACGGGGCGGACCGCAGCGGCACCCGGGAGGGCGGAACCCACTCCGGCGGCATCGAGACGGGACGATATGGCATCCCAGGCCCCTGCCGGTGCAGGTTCCTGAGCCTCTTCCATAATCGACCTGACCCGAAGGTCAAAATCCTCGTTGTACTTGTTTTGCATCTTAAAACTTCTCTTTGATCTTGTTCTGCAGCAAAGCCCGCGCACGCTGCAACTGCGAACGCGAAGTGGTTTCCGAAATTTCCAGGGCCTCTGCTATCTCCTTGTGGGAAAAGCCCTCGACGACATACATGTTGAACACCGTGCGGAACCCGGGCGGCAGAGCCGCAATCATCTTGCAAAGTTCCTGGTATCCTATATTCTGGATGGGAGTGGGGTCGTCGCCGCTGATATCCCAGGCGGCATCGACGTCTTCACTCTGCTTGAGCACGTCTTTCTTCCGTAAACTCATCAGTGCCGTATTGACAAAGATCTTGCGGGCCCAGCCTTCGAAAGAGCCCTCTCCCGAATAGCTGTCCAGCTTGGTGAACAATGTCACGAATCCATCCTGAAGGATGTCGGCCGCGGCCTCCCTGTCGCCCCCCATATAACGCATGCAAACCGCATACATTTTGGATGACAGAGAGTCGTAAACCGTTTTTTGAGCCATCCTGTCGCCATCTTTGCAAAGCTCGATGACGTCCGGCCCGATGACATTGCCTGCCTTGCCGGTTTCCCGTTCTCGATTTTTAAGATGCGCTTTACTTCCAAAAAGTTGCATCCTCGAAAAATGTATATGCAAAAATAACCAATTAACTGCAAAAAAGCACTATTTTTGTATAGAATGCCTTGTATGAAGAAATTGGTCATCATAGCCGTCGCTCTAATCTTCCCTTTTGCAGGAAGCGTGACGGCGCAGTCTGCAAGAAACACGAGCGTCCTGGAAACCATGCTCTTGGGGGCTGTTTCCAACATGCAGACCGGAAACATCGACAATGCAGTCAAGCATCTTGAATATCTCGACAAGAACTTCCCCGGCAACGATGCCGTAAACTACTGGCTCGGCTCCGGTTATGCCATGCAAGGCAAACTTGAAGAAGCGCAGAAGCACCTCGAAGCCGCAGTTCAGGCAGACTCCACTAACGTCTGGTACAAAGACCTCCTTGCAAACATCCTTATGAGCAGGGGAAGGGGCGAAGAAGCATCCAGGATCTACCTCAAGCTCATGGAAGAGCATCCTTCCAAATACACGAACGCTTATACCCTTACGCTGCTGGGCAACAGGAATCTGGGCGAATACAAGGACTCGCTGGCTCTCGACAATTTCGAGAAGGCCCTAATGCTTTCGCCGGACTATGCTCCGGCCATCCTTGGCAAGAGCGAGGTCTACAGGATGCGCGGCAACATTCCCGGCTTCTTCGCTTCGCTCGACGAGATGGTAGCCAACCCCAGCTTCAATCCCGCGGCCAAATGCGACTATGTCAATCAGTTGCTCCAGCACATCGACTACAACTTCTTCCGTTCCTGGGGAGCGCAGCTGGATTCGCTGGTGAGCCGGTGTGCACAGGTGCATCCCACCGACAGCAGCGCCCTGCGCTTGGCAGGAAACTGGTTCTACGGCACCGAGAGGAAAGAGAAAGGCCGTGAGTATTTCAACCGCTTCGAACAGGCCTATCCGGAGAATCTCGACGCGCAGTACCTGAAGCTTCAGGTGATGATGGACGAAGGCTCCACCGCCCGTGAACTTATCGACCAGTGCGAAGTGATCGTCCGCACCGGAGGGGAAAAGAATCCCCGCGTGATGCCTGCCCTCGCCACCATAGGCGACACCTACCACAAACTCGGGCAGGAGAAGAATGCTTTCAAGGCCTACGACCGTGCGCTTAAGGCGGATCCGGAATACCTGCCGGTGCTGAATAACTACGCCTACTACCTGAGTCTGCAGAAAAAAAGGCTCAAGAAGGCGGCAGCGATGAGCAAGAAGACCGTGGAGAAAGACCCCGACAACGCAACCTACCTCGACACCTACGGGTGGATACTCTATCTGCAGGGCAAGGCACAGCAGGCCAAGCCCTATTTCAAGCATGCTATGCTTTACGGCGGACGCGACAGCAAAGTGATACTCGAGCACTATGCCACCGTGCTTGAAGCGCTCGGAGAGACAGACCTTGCAAAATCGTTCCGCCTGCTGGCAGAAAAGAAAAGAATCGAAGAAGAATGAGACGATTCGCGGCACTCGCACTTGCAGCACTCCTGCTCTGCATTCAGGCATCAGCCCAGAACAGCTCCCAGAAAAAAGCGAAGCTGGAAAGGGAGATAGCCATACTCGACCAGCAGCTTAAGGAAAACGCCAGCAAAGTCAGAAGTGCCAATACCGCCCTCAAACTCACCCGGAAGAAAATCAGCGCCCGGAAGGGTCTGCTCGCCGAGAGCGACGCCCAGATCTCCACTCTCGACAAACGCATACAGGAGAAAAACAGCAGGATAGACAGTCTGGAAGCACGCTACACCCTGCTCTCCGAAAACTACAACAAACTGGTGCGCACGGCCTACAAGAACCGCGACACCCGGATCTGGTACATGTACCTGCTGTCCAGCGACGGTCTCAGCCAGGGACTGCGCCGATACGGATACCTGAAAAGCATGGCTGCCGGCCTGAATGCCCAGGCTTTGGAAATCAAGGACACACGCGCCCGGCTGGAAGAAGAGAAAGCGGGTCTGCTCAAACTTCGCGAGGAAGCTTCCGTGCTGCGCAATACAAGGGCGGTGGAACTGAAACAGCTTGAAAAAGACGAGAGCAATTCCAAACAACTTGTTGCCAGCCTCGGCAAAGACAAGGCCAGGTATCAGAAGGAACTTGCAGCAAAGAAAAAGCAGGTGCAGGCCCTCAACGCCGAACTCAACAAGATGGTGAAGAAGTCGAGCGGCAAGCCCAAGACCGAAGTGGATGCAAAACTCGACAAGGAGTTCGCCGCCAATAAGGGCAAACTCCCATGGCCGGCCGACGGTCCCGTGGTGGATTCATTCGGCAAGCACTATCATCCTGTCTACAAGAACGTAGAACTGCCCTTCAATAACGGCGTGAACATAGCCCTCGGCAAGGACAGTGCGGTGAAGGCGGTATTCGACGGTACGGTGAGCAACGTGGTGGTGATTCCCGGCTACAACCAGTGCATACTGGTGCAGCACGGCGGTTATTTCACCTTCTACTGCAAACTCGCCAGCGTCAATGTAAAGGCCGGCGACAAGGTCAAAACCGGGCAGGTCATCGGCCGAGTGGACACCATCGCAGGCGAAACCCAGCTCCACTTCGAGCTTTGGGAAGGCAAAACCCCGAGGAATCCGGAGCTGTGGCTTAAATAAGCATCTGACAGATCATCTTCCCTATCCAGGCGACTATCCAGGCGACGGCGATGGTGTAGGCGCAGATGCCCCAGGCCCAGGACCAGCGGCCGGTTTCGTTCTTGATGGCAACGAAAGTGGCGATGCAGGGGAAGTAAAGCAGCACGAAGATCATGAAGGCAACGGCCGCGGGCAAGGGAACGTTGTTCTTGAGGGCGCTCTGAAGGGCGGTGTCGTTTTCGTCCACGGTCTCTCCCTCCTCGCCGGCATACATCACGCCCAAAGAACTCACTACCAGTTCCTTGGCGGCAACGCCGGTAAGCAGGCCCACGTCCATTCGCCAGTCGAATCCGAGGGGATCCAGCACAGGCGCGACCGCCTTGCCTATATGCCCGAGGAAGCTCTGTTCCTGCTGCTCGGAGCGCGGCAGACCTTCGTTCTTGGGGTAGTATCCCAGGGCCCAGATCACGATGGAGGCGACGAGGATGGTGGTAGCCATCTTCTGCAGATACTGCTTGCCCTTCTCCCAGGTATGCCGCCCTATCGCCTTGGCGGTGGGGATGCGGTAGGGAGGAAGTTCCATCACGAAGGGCAGGTCGTCATCTTTTATCACCCTCTTGAGCACCAGGGCCGAAAGGATGGCGAGCACCACGCCCAGCAGGTAGATGCACATCAGCGCGAGCGCCGGAGTCTTGGGGAAGAAGGCCCCCGCCAGCAACACGAATATGGGCAGTCGCCCCGCACACGACATGAAAGGCACGAGCGCGATGGTAATCAGCCGACTCTTGCGGCTCTCGATGGTGCGGGTAGCCATGATGGCGGGCACGTTGCAGCCGAATCCCATCACCATGGGAATGAAGCTCTTGCCGTGCAGGCCCAGATGGTGCATCAGTTTGTCTACGATGAAAGCCGTGCGGGCCATGTAGCCGGAATCCTCCATTATGGAGATGAAGAAATACAAAATGAGGATGTTGGGGAGGAACACAAGTACACTCCCCACACCCGCAATTATGCCGTCCACCAGAAGATCCTTCAGCCAGCCGTCCACCATCACGGAAGCAACCAGGTCTCCGAACTTGCCCACCAGCCAGTCTATCCAGTTCATAGGATATTGCCCGAGAGTGAAGGTTGCTGTGAAGATGAGATATAATATGGCTATGAAGATGGGGAACGCCAGCCACTTGTTGGTGACGACGGCATCTATCTTGTCTGTTATCGTAAGTTTGGGCGCTGTTTCCGCCCGGGTATAGGTTTCCGTAAGGGCTCCCTGGATGAAGGCGTACTTTGCATCCACGATTGCGGACTCGGAGTTGCTCCCGAGTATGCGTTCGATGCGTTTCTGCTCCTCGTCGCAGGCGATCAGGGCCTCTTCGCCGACAGCGCAGTCTCCTATGATCCTTATTACTTCCGAATCATCTTCCAGGGCCTTGATGGCCAGATAGCGGGTGGAGTAGCGGGCGCGAAGGTCGGCATCGCGCTGGAGTATCAGCTTGATGCGGTCGATGCTCTGCTCCAGTTCGGCTCCGTGGTTGATGTGGATGTGGCGGGCGAGCTTTGGGGAATGCTGCTCGTACATCGCTATTACGGTGTCGAAGAGTTCGGGGATTCCCTTGCCATCGCGGCTGACTGTCGGGCAGACCGGCATGCCGAGCAGGTATCCCAGCTGCTTGATGTCGATGCTGTCGCCACGGGCCTGAAGCTCGTCGTACATATTCAGGGCCATCACCACAGGCAGGTTCATGTCGATGAGCTGGGCGGTAAGGTAGAGGTTGCGCTCGATGTTGGAGGCGTCCACCACGTTCAGCACCACGTCCGGGGTCTTCTCCAGGAGATTCTTGCGGACGTAAAGTTCTTCCGGGCTGTAGGCCGAGAGGGAATATGTGCCGGGAAGGTCGACCAGGGTGATCTTGTAACCCTTGTATTCGAACTTTCCTTCCTTGGCGTCGACAGTGACTCCGCTGTAGTTTCCTACGTGCTCGTGGGAACCGGAGGCTATGTTGAAAAGGGATGTCTTTCCGCAATTGGGGTTGCCCACAAGGGCGACGCGCAAGCTGTGGCCGCGCTCTTCGGCAAGTTCGGAGATTTCCCTGTCCAGAATGGCCGGGAGGGATTCTCCGGCGTGTTCGGTGGCGATATGCAACTTGGCCTCTTCTTCGCTGATGACCTCTATCTTCGAGGCCTCTTCGCGGCGAAGCGATACTTTATATCCGAGGATTTCGTATTCTATGGGATCCTTGAGAGGGGCGTTGAGAATCACCCGTACGGCTTTGCCGCGGATGAACCCCATCTCTATCAGGCGCTTGCGGAAACTCCCGTGGCCCGATACTTTTGCTATTACGGCCTTTTCGCCGGTTTTGAGTTCTGAAAGTTGCATTGTACCTATTGACGATGCAAAGTTATGGACTTAATGCAAGTGCGTCAATCCCTAATAATTGGTATTTTATTTGCAGTAATGATGCGCGTTATGGCAGAAGAAATAAAAGCATCCAAACGCATTCAGACATCGTTTCTGAACGCCGCCGAACATAAGGCTCTTGTATGGCTGGCAGCACGTCAGCCGAAATGGGTGACATCCAACACCCTTACCTGGATAGGAATCATTGGTTCTGTTATCATCGCAGCCGGATACATACTCTCGAACCTTAACATAAACTGGCTGTGGCTGGCATCCTTCGGGTTCATAGTAAACTGGTACGGAGATTCGCTGGACGGCAATCTTGCCCGATACAGAGGCACGCAGAGACCCATTTACGGCTACTATCTCGACCATACTGTAGATGCAATCAACGAAATACTGATGTTCATGAGCATAGGCATTTCTTCGTTGCTCAATATCTGGATCGCCGTCGCCGGACTCATCCTCTACCTGCTCCTGACACTTAACGTGAGCATGAACGCGCATCTGAAGAAGGAATTCAAACTGACTTATGCGAAGCTTGGCCCAACCGAACTGAGACTCATCCTCATAATAGTGAACACACTGTTCATCTTCATCAGGCCGCTGCGGGAGTTCTCGCAGGACGTGCGCATATTCGGGCACGACTTCAGTTTCGGCGCCTTCGACTACATAGGCGCGGTAATCGTGGCGATGCTCGCCCTCGTGTACGTGGTGACCATTCTGAAGGATCTTGACGAATACGCCAGGATGGATCCTCCAAAGCCCTGGAACGGCTGATGGCGCTGATTTCCATAGAAGAACTCGAAAGTCTGACCCCGGTATTTCGCGGCAGGGCCGGGAATGCCTTTGCTCGCTGGCTGCTGAAGGCCCTTAAAATTCAGAAAGTCAGCGATATATACGATACGCTCACGATCCATTCCGGGCCGGAGTTCGCCCGTGCGGTGAACGAAGCCGCAGGCCTGAAATACACCATGAACGGACTCTCGCGGGAAGATGCCCTCGGGTATTTCCGCAACATCCTGCCTAAAGGGCCGTTCATCACCATCAGCAACCATCCTATCGGCAGCCTGGACGGCACCATCCTGATAGATTTCTTCGGGCATCTGAGGGAGGATTACAAATATATGGTGAACGAGATTCTCTGGCGGCTGGAGCCGCTGAGGTCCAACCTGATACGAGTGACGCCCAAAGGCAATATCCTTGCGGCTCCCACCGCCCAGAGCATAGCCGGAGTGCGTGCGGCGCGCGAACACCTCGATGCCGGCGGAGTTCTGGGGCTCTTCCCCTCCGGGGCTGTATCGGACCTGAAACCCGGCAGACGGCCGGATGGGGAGCCGCGCGTCCGTGACCGGGAGTGGCAGATGAGCATCATCCGCTTCATCGCGAAGGCCGGAGTGCCCGTGCTGCCGGTGCGTTTCCTGGACGGGAACTCGCGCTTCTACTATTCCCTCGGCCTTATAGACTGGAGGGTGCGCCTGCTGCGCCTTCCTTCCGAAATGCTGAACAAGGCGGGCAAGACCATACGCCTTGCCGTCGGCCCTGTAATCAGCCCCGAAAAAATAGCGGAGGCCGCAAACCTGCAGGACCTCCGCAAATTCCTTCGCGCCAGCGTGTATTCACTGTAATTTATTCCGCCAGACAGGAATCCATTATTTCCTTGATGGCCGCCTTGTCGAGATTCTGGCCAATGAATACTATCTTCTGCATGCGGTCGCCGTAAGCGGGGTCCCAGTCGCGTCGCAGCGCCTCATCGGTTTCCAGCAGCCTGTTCAACTGGTCCTTGGGCATCGCGGCGTACCACAGGCCCGCTTCGCGGAGGCTCTTCTGAACCCCGGCCTGCTCAAACAGATAGCACTTGTCGATATCGCTGGTGAAGTAGCAGAGCCCCTTGGCGCGGATGATATTCCTGGGCCACAGGCGCCCGACGGCATAGTCGAACTTGTTCAGGTCCAGCGCCGGACGTGCACAGTACACATAAGTGCCAATGTTGTATTCCTCGACTTCGCCGCCATCGTGATGATGATGGTGATGATGTTCATGTCCGTCGTCTTCGTCGTCTTCGTCGTCTTCGTCGTGATGATGGCCTTCGACTTCCGCGATCCATGCGGCCGATGTGGCGACCTTCTCGAAATCGAAGCGGCCGGTATTGATCAGTTTGTCCAGATCCACGTCGCCATAATCGCACTCGATGATTTCCACGCCGGGATTCAGGGCCTTCACAATCTGCTTCACGCGCTCAAGTTCCTCGGGCTTGACCTCCGACGCCTTGTTCAGAAGCACTATGTTGCAGAACTCTATCTGTTCGATTACCAGACGTTCAAGATCTTCCTCGCCTATGTCTTCTTTCTTCAGAGCATCGCCGCAGGCGAACTCGCTCTGCATGCGCAGTGCATCCACCACGGTGACTATGCAGTCCAGCTTGGGATTGATGAGCTGCTTCGGCCCCAGCTGCGGCACGGAGCAGATGGTCTGGGCGATGGGGCCAGGTTCGCAGATGCCGCTGGCTTCGATCACGATGTAGTCGAACTTGTCCATGCGGCAAAGCTCGGACAGCTGGGCCACGAGGTCCATCTTGAGCGTGCAGCAGATGCAGCCGTTCTGCAGGGCCACGAGCGAATCGTCGGTGCTGCCCACTATGCCTCCCTTTTCGATCAGGGTGGCGTCGATATTCACTTCGCCGATATCGTTCACTATCACGGCGAACTTGATTCCTTTCTTGTTGGTGAGGATGCGGTTCAGAAGTGTCGTCTTGCCGCTTCCTAAGTAGCCGGTCACAAGAAGGACCGGAATCTGTTTTTCTTCCAAATTAATTGTCATTTTGTCGTAGCGCAGTCTATTCTGCGAATGCATGATTATATCCGCAAACTTTGTTCCAAGCTCCGCGGGTGAAATCGGGGATTTCGACAGGGGCGTTGCCATTTGCGATGGAAATCGCTCCCAGTTCACCCAGGCAGCACCACTCGGCAAGGTCGTAGACGTCCATGTCGAGAGGCAGGCCGTGAGTCAGACAGTACACCAGACGGTAGTCCATGATGAAGTCCATTCCTCCGTGTCCGCCGACCTCCTTGGCCATAGCCTCGAGTTCAGGGGTGAGGATGGGACTGCGATACTTTTCGGTCAGGGCCTTCATGACTTCGGGAGTCACAGGGCGGTGGGAGTTGAGATTCTCATGGTCGGGCGCACCTTCCTGACGGTCCGGACGCAGACTGTACTGCTGAACGGGATACTTGGCAGCATATCCTTCCGTGCCAACGACCTGATACATACGGTTGTAGGGGCGCGGAGTCATCACGTCGTGCTCAATCAGGATGGTATTTCCCTTCTCGGTCGATATCATGGTCATCGTCTCGTCTCCGTTCTGGAATTCCTCGGGATCGTGCCCGCGATCTTTCCATAGTTTCTTGCCCACTACAGAACGGGTTTCCATCGCGACAAGAGTCTTCATGCGGTCGCCGCGGTGGATATTCATGACCTGGCAGACAGGGCCGAGGCCGTGCGTGGGATAAATATCCCCCTTGTGCTCCGCATTGAAGTCGAGACGCCAGGAATGCCAGTACTCGTCCCAAAACTCGTCGAGGCTGTGGTGGTATGCACCTTCGGTGTGGACGACCTCGCCGAACAACCCCTTCTGGGCCATGTTCAAGGTCGTGAGTTCGAAGAAATCATAGACGCAGTTCTCCAGCATCATGCAATGCAGACGCTTGCTTTCCGCCATGTTGATAAGGGCCCAGATTTCGTCGAGGGATGTAGCCGCAGGCACCTCTATGGCCACATGTTTGCCATGCTCCATGGCGTAAAGGGCCATCGGAGCATGAGTTTTCCAGTCGGTAGCAATGTACACGAGGTTGATGTCCGGCCTCTCGCAAAGCTGTTTCCAGACATCTTCGCTGCCGCTGTATCCTGCAGGTTCCGGACGTCCGTGACGTGCGGCAATCTCCTTGCATTTGGCAACGTTTTTTTCTTCAACGTCGCAGAGGGCCACGATTCTGGTCTGAGGAAGATAGCAGAAACGTTCCACGGCACCCGGGCCGCGCATTCCGAGGCCGATGAAACCGACGCGCACCGTATCGATGGGATCAAGGGCAAGCCCGACAACGTCCTGCTGACCGGCTGGACGGGCTGGAGTCTCAACATGAATCAGATGGTTCTTGGGAGCGCATGCCGCTATTGACAGTACGGCAAATAGAATGATGGCTGTTTTTTTCATTATACTTTCAAATAAACTTTCTTTTTATGCAAAAACCAGAGGAAGAGCCAGCAAACTGCCACATAGCCCACGGCAAGAATCACTTTCGCCACAGGTTCCGGGCACAGGCCAGCAAGACCTCCGAAGAAAAAGCGGTTGACCGAAGAGAAAGGAATGATCCTCTGCGCAAAATAAATGGTGATGGAATTCAGGCCTATTATCTGGAAGAAGGGAGTCCATCCGGTCCATCCTTTTACGTCGATTATCCAGTAGAATACCGCGAACATCGCGACGGAATAAGCCCCTGCTACTAGCACGAACGAACTGGTCCAGAGTTTCTTGTTGATGGGAAACCAGTTGTTCCACAAAAGCCCGAGGCCGAGCATTACCGCCGCGGCGCACAACATTTTGAGAGTTTTGTGACTCACGTCCGGCTTGCGCACGAAATCGCCAGTGAACTGGCCAAGCATGGCTGTCACTATGGCAGGGAGTGTCGACAAGATTCCTTCCGGATCGAAAACACCCTGTTTAAGAAGATGTGACGGCATTATCATACGGTCGACATATCCTACTATATTCCCCTCCAGGCTCAGCGCGGAGGCCCCGGCGGCATCCGGCGCAGGAATCATCAGCAGCAGATTGTAAGCCACCAATATCGCGACAGCTATGATGATTCTGCCCAGCCGGCTGCAATACATGTAGATGAGCGCGGCGAACATCCATGCCAGGCCTATTCTTGCCAGCACGCTGGGGATGCGCACATTGGCGAGATCAAGATCCAGCACATGATTATACACGAGACCGAGAAGGACCAGGATGAGTCCCCTGCTGAACACCCTCTTGAGGAGAGCCGGTCTGCCATCCTCCGTGCAGCGCTTGGCAGCGGAGAAGGGGAAAGTCATTCCGGAAATGAAAAGGAAGAGAGGAAAGATGGTGTCGTGATGTGCAAATCCGTTCCAGTCTACATGCCGCATCTGTTGGGCGATGAAACTGTCCGCTCCCCCAGGAAACAGCCCGCAAACAGCCGTGACAAGCCCTGCAAAGCCCATGATGAACATCATATCGAACCCTCTCAGGGTATCGATAGACAGTAAACGCTGCTTGTTCATGATTGATATCCGCTATCGAGAGTATTGACAAATCCGGGATCCACGTAATTGTAGAGGCTCGCGCAGACATCGGCGGAGAAGCGCATGGCGGTTTCCACCATGGAAGCCCAGCGCTCCACCGACAGACGCTGCAGGTCTTCGTTTACGAAACCGTTACGCACTATCGAATATATTATGCCTGCATTGAAGTTGTCGCCCGCCCCTATGGTCGACACTATAGAACCCGCAGGAGCTACGGGGAAGGAAGCGCGGATTCCGGGAGAGAACACCTCGGCATCCTCTGCTCCGCGCGTGCAGATGAAATTGGCACAGAGGGGAGCGATCTTCTCCTCGTAGACCTTCGCGGCATCGGATGTGCCGTAAAGGGATTCAATGTCCTCGGAGGATCCGCGGACTATGCTGGCGAGGGCGATGTTTTCTTCTACCGTGGCGGCGCTGACAGGATGGTTCTTGCGGAAGTTGATATCGTAGTAGATCGTTGCACCGGCCTCCTTCGCCTTCCGGATGAATGCCTTTGTCTGCGGACCGGTGGCCTCGCTGACAGCGAAGAATGAGCCGAAGATGGCGATATCCGAAGGGCCTACGGGCGTATCCGGGATTCGGAAACGAGGGATGTCCTTGTCGCGGAAAAATTCGTAGCGGGCATTGTTCCGCTCGTCCAGGAGGGCCAGGGAAAGCGTACTCTGCCCTCCGGAGCGTTGGATACCTTCGATTCCCACATTGTTGGCCCGCATGAAGTCTGTAACCAGGTCGGCGACGTAGTCGTCGCCCACCTGCGATTCCATAAGCAGCCGAACCTCCGGAAACTGAACCCCTACCGTGCGTCCAAGGGAAATCATGGAGTTGAATACCGACCCTCCGGGAACCGCCGCCTGCGGCTGATTCTGTCTGAATACAATATCCAGAACCGTTTCTCCTATTCCGATTATTTTCCTTGCCATCGCCGGTAAATGTTTGGTTTCATCAAATTTCGGAATTTTTTCTGAATTACAAATGTTATCTTTGCGCCCAATTCAAACAAAGCTTGGTTTTGGCACAAAATATAGACAAAAACCGCAGGCGTATTATCGGGATCCTCGCCGGTTTCGTAGCCGGTGTTTCATACGGGACCAATCCGCTTTTCGCGAAACCTCTTCTGGACAGCGGAGTTCCGGTTC
>CAMOIZ010000028.1 GCA_946616385.1 uncultured Bacteroidales bacterium
TGGAATTGCGGATGAAATTCAGGATCTCGTCCTTCTCGGGGCTGTCCGGGAATCCGAGCTGGATGCGGGAGCAGGCGTCGGAGATGTTGTAGCCCTGGAAATAGAGCATGTCGTAGATGTCCTTGATATTGCGGATGGTATCGCTGTCGAATCCGCGGCGGCGAAGGCCGACCAGATTGACACCGGCATAGCACACAGGCTCGCGTCCGCAGAGGGAATAAGGAGGAATGTCCTTGTTGATCTTGCTTCCGCCGCCTATCATGGCATGCTTTCCGATATGGGTGAACTGATGCACCACGGTGCTTCCGCCGAGAATCGCCCAGTCGTCGACATCGGTCTCGCCGGCAATTCCCACGTAACTCACGAGGATGCAATGCTCGCCCACGCGGCAGTCATGCGCAACATGGACATACGACATGATGAGGGTGTGGTCACCGATCTTGGTAACGCCTTTTCCGCTGGCCTTTGTGCCGCGGTTGATAGTAGCGCACTCACGGATTGTCACGTAATTGCCGATTTCTACACGAGTAACCTCGCCGTCGAACTTGAGATCCTGGGGAACTGCAGAAACGACTGCGCCGGGGAAGATTTCGCAATGCTCACCTATCTTCGCATAAGGAAGGATGGTTGCGTGAGGATATATCTTGGTATAATCACCGATTTCGACGTTTTCGTCGATAAACGCATAGGGCCCGACCTCCACGTGCTCACCGAGCTTGGCGAGAGGACTGACGCATGCCAAAGGATGTATGTTTGCCATATCTAAAGTGTGTTTTTAACTGCCAGGGCCGCTTTGGTGTTGATGGAATGGCCCGGCTTGTATGCTGTGACATGGGCGCGGAGATACCCTCCGGCAAGCCTCATGTCGCCAATTAAATCGAGAAGTTTGTGACGTCCGCATTCGTCGGGGAAATTGAGCACAAGGTTGCTCAGATAACCCTCGGGAGTGACCGAAAGCTTGGGCTGGCCGAAGAGCTCGGCCATGTGGGCCACGGTGGCGTCGTCGACGGGATGCTCCACCACGACGATTGCGTTGTCGACGTCTCCGCCTTTCACAAGCCCCTGGCTTGCAAGGAACTGAACTTCATGGAAGAAAACGAAGGTGCGGCACACGGCAATCTGCGAAGCATAGTCGACGCTCTCATCCCAGTGGGCGGTCTGCACGCCAAGGACGCGGGAATTGAAATCCACGGTGACATCGATGCAGGGCCTGTCGGCAGGTTCTATCCTGATCCATGATCCGCTGGCCTCGTCCTTGATTTCGACGGGGACGGAGAGTTCGAGATACTTACGTTCGGTATCCTGCTCGACGAAGCCGTCGGCGCTGAAGGCCTCGGTGTAGAAGCGGGCGCTGCCGTCGAGGATGGGCACCTCCTTGTTGTCGACCTCGATCCTTGCATTGTCGACTCCGAGCCCGGTGAGGGCGGACATGATATGCTCGATCGTAGATACGCTCGCCTCATCTTTCGCGATGAGGGTGCAGCGGGAAGTGCTGCTCACGAATTCTGCGCTTGCAGGGATGCAGACATCAAGATCGACGCGCACGAACACGATACCCGTCCCGGCAGGAGCCGGACTGACTGTCATGTGAGTATAAACACCTGTGTGAAGGCCTTTTCCCTCGAATCTGTAACTCTTCTTGAGTGTGCGTTCTTTCATAATAGCCCGCAAAGATAGCAATTATTTCGGATATCCCAATTTACTCTCCTCCAGCCTGCTTGAATTTGGCGTAGCTGCGCATGTAAAGCATGTGTGGAATGGCCGGGGAACCAAGCAGTATCTGACCGCTCTTGCGCACCGGTCCGGCTATGCCCGCCTGTGCTCCGACAGTGGTGTTGTCGGCGATCTTGATGTGCCCCATGATGCCCACCTGGCCGGCAAAAATGCAGTTCTTGCCTATGATGGCGGAACCTGCCACGCCGCACTGCGCGGCCATTACGGTATTCTCTCCTATCACCACGTTGTGAGCTATCTGGCAGAGGTTGTCGATGCGCACGCCGTTGCCAATTATGGTGGATTCCATTTCGGCACGGTCTACGGTGGTGCCGGAACCTATCTCGACATCGTTTCCTATCACGACGTTGCCCAGATGCTCTATCTTCTTCCAGCTGCCGTCGGGCTGTGGAGCGTTGCCGAAGCCGTCGGAGCCGATTACGCAGTTGGCGTGGAGGATGACATTGTCGCCGATCTTCATGCCGGGATAAATCACCACACCGGGATAGATTATGCAATGATGCCCTATCACGGTACCTGCGCCTATGGTCACATTCTCGTGGATGATGCCGTAATCACCTATCCTGCAATTCTTTCCGATGATGCTGCCGGCGCCTACCGACACCTTCTTCCCGAGCTTTGCAGAGCAGGCCACCTTGCTGCTCCAGGCGCGGTGGCGGCGATATTTCTTGCGCTGGTCCGATACATACTTGAGCAGTTCGGCAACAGCGTTATATGCGTTTTCAACGCGCACCATGGTCGCCTTAACCTCCTGTTTCGGTTCGAAATCCGCATTCACCAGAAGCACGCTGGACTTGCTGGTATACACATATTGTTCGTACTTGGGATTTGCATAGAAACTGAGCGCACCGGGTTTGCCGTGCTCAATTTTGGCGAAGGTCGTAATACGTACTTCGGGGTCGCCGTCTACGGTACCCCGAAGAATATCAGCTAACTGTTTGGCTGTCAACTCCATCATTTAAAATCTCCATCCGAATGTGAACACCGCGTCGAACAAGGAAAGCTTGGACCTGACGGAGGGTGAAACTATATCGTAAACTTTTCCGTCAACCGTATGGCTGAGGTAATTGCTGTAGGGCTGGTAATAATTGTCGGGAAGGGTGGTGCGCTTGAAGGCAAGGTCGCAGTAGAATGAACCCGGGGACGAATACCCTGCGCCGAAAGTGACTGCAAAGATATTGTCGGAAGCATAGGTCCCTTTCCCCTGAAGATGATATTTGCCGCTTTCGTAGTCGTCGAACCAATTGTCGTAATCGGAAGCGAACACCGTGTAGCCTTCGTTGTCGACATAATGCCTGACAGGGCTGGTGGAGTAGTTGATTCCTGCACGGAGCGAGATGGAAGGCAGGACCCTGAACTCGACACCGGCGCGCACTGAATGGGCGACGCCGCAGAAAAGCTTGTTGAGCCTGTTCACCCGATAGAAGGGATCTTCGTAGCTGTACTCGCCGTCGATATAGGTCTCGCTGAACTTCATCACGCTGAAGTCGGTGAGTTCGTAATCTACGCTGAGCATGGCTGCACGGCCAATGGTATAGGCGATGCCGAAGTTTGCACTGTAGGGAGCGCGGAAGTCGTAGGTGGTTTCGGCCGTAGGCGTTGAACCATAACCATTCTGGGCGCTGTCCTGGAACTGCGATTCGACATCCACGTACCACTCTTCGTTGACGGTGTAAGCCGTGGGAGTCTGGATGGCAGCCCCGATACGCAGGCCGTCGGTGGGAAGCCAGATTGCGCCTATCTTCGCGTTTATGCCGCTGATGCTGGCGGAGTAATGGTATTTGTAGGTGCTTCCGAGATAATAGGTAGGATCTCCGGCCACATACTTGCCGTCACCGTTGATGTATTCGGGAGTGACAGGGAAATCGGTGGAGTTCTGGGGAGCCGCTTCACTGTAAAACTCGGAGAACCTGTAATTGATGATAGGGCAATTGATCGTAGCGCCCAGGAACAGGCGGTTGTCGACGTTGACTCCGTAATTCACGATGATGTCGTTCTTGCTTCCTATCGTGGTGGAACCTATGTGCTGGTCGAGCCATCCGCGCATCTCGTAGGTGTAGTTGTCACCGATCTTGGTCTTGGTCTCGGCGGAGCCGTAGTAGGTTCCTGCATCGTTGTTGTAGTTGATGAGCCCGCCGTCGTATGCCACTATGGAATTCCAGGCATAGTTGGTGTCGTACTTCCCATTGTTGCCGAGAATGTTGCCGGGCATTCCGTCGGCATTGGAAGCAAGCGCGCCGGTCATCGAGGTATGCCCCTCCATGCTGCCGTCGGTGGAAGCACCTGAGAACATACGGGTAAAGGTCTGGCTGCGATTTACCATCACTCCGAAATTCCAGCCGAGAACCCCGTGACGGTTGCCCGTCTCGAAATAAAGGTTGATTCCCACGTTCGGGATGGTCATGCGGGTCTTGCTGTCTTTGAATTCACCCACGTAATTGGCGCTCTGGTTGTAGCTGTCGTAAGACGGAGCGTAGGACGAGTTGCTGCCGGCAGTGTTCCATCCCGTAGAGAAGGTGAACTGGGAGAAAGACGACACGGCGCCTCCGGCAGGATTGACTGCGATCGTGCCCATGTCACCGCCAACCGCGGTAACTGCGTTGCCCATACCCAGAGTCCTGGCCGTGCCGTAGTAATCGCTGCGGCCGAAGGTCAGCGCGTCGGACATTGTCTGAGCCTGTGCCATGGAGGCGAGCAGGATCAGGGACGCAAATGCTGTAAATATCTTTTTCATAATCTATCCGTGTTAAACTGTTTACCTGCCGCTGCGACCGCCGCCACCGCCTGAACTGCCACCACTGCGGCCACCGCCGCCCGAGGATCCGCCACCGCTGTAGCCACCGCCGCTGTAGCCGCCTCCACGACTTCCGCCATAGCTGCCGGACGAACGGGAACTGCTGGAAGAACTGCTGCGCGAGTAGGAACCGCTGCCGGAGGAAGAGCTCCTGGAACTGCTGCTTCTTGAATATGAACTGCCGGACGATGAACTCCTGGAGCTGCTCCTCGAATATGAACCGCTGCCGGAAGGGCTGACGCCTCTGGAGCTGCCTCCGCCGCGGGAATAAATGCTTCCCGATCCGGAAGAGATCCTGGAACTGCCGGCCATCCCGTTGCGGGAGAATGCCGATCCGCCGGCCACGGAGCTGCCGCGGCTTCCGCCGGAAGAGTAGATTCCCGAACTGCCGCTGCGGCTCATGCCGCGGGTGTTCACGTTGCCCCCGCCCTTGACACTGCTGCGGGACGCTCCTGCATAGTGGTAATAGTTGTCGTTGTAGTAGGTGCGATGGTATCCGCCATATCCGTGATAATACCAGGGATCATAATACCAGGGATCATAGTACCAGGGGTCGTAATACCAGGAATAGTAGTAGTAAGGGCTGTGCCATCCGCCGTAGTACCAGGGATCGTAATAATACCAGGGATCATACCAGCCGCCCCAGCCGAGGCCCCAGCCGCCATACCAGCCATGATGCCAGCCGCCGTAACCGCCGTACCATCCGAACCAGGGACGGCTCCAGCCCCAGTTCCAGCGCCAGTCCCAACTGTCGTCGTAGACCAGCACCAGAGTATCCTTGCGGCCCTGCTGCTCCTTGCGGATGTTTTCTGCAGCCATACGCTGGAAATCCTCCTCCGAGAGGGGGTCGGCTATCTGCAGGTCTTCGTCGAATCCTTTATAGTAAATGCCGTCCACGAATCGCCTGGAGGCAAAATCCTGATTTGACACTCCGCAGGAAACTGCGAGTATTCCTGCTGCCAACAGTGATATCAGTCTGTGTGTCATAATCCAATCTCCTTTAATTTTTGTATATTTGCACCATCTGAATGACAGAGTGCGTTATACTTCTGTTTATTATTAGATGCAAATATCGTGAAAAAACGCAGATTTTTCTAAAGTTTTTTATGGCAAAAGAGATTACACCCAGGTCGGAGAATTATTCCCAATGGTACAACGACATCGTCGTAAAAGCCGATCTTGCAGAGCAGTCGGCGGTCCGTGGCTGCATGGTCATCAAGCCCTACGGCTACGCAATATGGGAAAAAATGCAGAGCATTCTCGACAAAGCTTTCAAGGAAACAGGCGTACAGAACGCCTATTTTCCGCTTTTCATACCCAAATCCTTCTTCAGCCGCGAGGCTGAGCATGTGGCCGGATTCGCCAAGGAGTGCGCAGTCGTGACGCACCACCGCCTCATGAACAATCCCGACGGGAAGGGAGTCGTAGTCGACCCCGAAGCGAAACTGGAAGAAGAACTCATCGTACGTCCTACCTCCGAGACCATCATCTGGAGCGTATACAAGAACTGGATCAAGAGCTGGAGGGACCTGCCCATCCTTTGCAACCAGTGGTGCAACGTCGTCCGCTGGGAAATGCGCACGAGGCCCTTCCTCCGCACCGCGGAATTCCTCTGGCAGGAAGGCCACACCGCCCACGCCACCGCAGAAGAAGCCCAGGCCAAGGCCAAGCAGATGGTGGGCGTCTATGCAAAGTTCGCACGTGAGACCATGGCCCTCCCCGTGATCGTAGGCCACAAGAGTCCCAACGAACGCTTCGCAGGCGCTCTCGACACCCTCACGATCGAAGCCATGATGCAGGACGGAAAGGCCCTGCAGGCAGGCACATCCCACTTCCTGGGCCAGAACTTCGCAAAGAGCTTCGACGTGCAGTATGCCGACAAAGACGGCTCCCTGCAGTATGTGTGGGCCACTTCCTGGGGCGTCAGCACCCGTCTGATGGGGGCTCTCATCATGGCTCACAGCGACGACAACGGACTGGTGCTTCCTCCCGTGCTCGCACCTATCCAGGTCGTGATGGTTCCTATCTACAAGACCGATGAGGAGCGTGCCGCCGTGCTCGGCAAGTTCGAGGAGGTCAAGGCCGCCCTGGCAGCCAAGGGAGTGAGCGTGAGGATAGACGACCGCGACACTCTCCGCCCCGGATTCAAGTTCGCCGAATGGGAGATGAAGGGCGTGCCCGTGCGCGTAGCCCTCGGCGCCCGCGATCTCGCTGCAGGCACCGTGGAAGTCGCCCGCCGCGACACCCTCGAAAAAGCGACGGTCAGCCTGGAAGGCGTCGACGCTTATATTGAAGACCTGCTCGCCAAGGTGCAGCAGAACATCTACGACAAGGCTCTCGCTTTCCGCGACGCCAACGTGCGCAAGTGCGACGACTGGGAAGAATTCAAGACCGAGATCCAGAAGGGCGGATTCCTGCTCTGCCACTGGGACGGCACGGCCGAAACGGAACAGGCCATCAAGGATGCCACGAAGGCCACCATCCGCTGCATTCCCGTCGACAGTTACGTATGCGAGGAAGAAGGTCGCGACATCTTCTCCGGCAAGCCCTCGAAGGGCAGAGTTGTTTTTGCAATTGCTTATTAATCCGATAATTATGAAAAAGATACTACTTCTCACCGCCTTTGCCTTCGCAGGCTTTGGCCTATATGCACAGGATGACGTCCAGAAGGCCGCCGCAGAGGCTGCCGCCGCGATTGCGGAAGCTCCTCAGGAGGAGCTCCCCCAGCCCAAGCCCGTCTACTGGACAAAATCCCTCATGACCAACCTCAACTTCGCCCAGACGATGCTTCGCGACTGGGCGGCTGGCGGTACCAACAACTACACGATGACCGGATATGTCGACGCCAATGCCAATTACGCAAAGGGGAAGATGATCTGGAACAACCGCCTGCAGATCGACTACGGTTTCCTCTATTCTGCCGACAAACCCATACTGCAGAAGGTTAAAGACCGCATCTACTTCGAATCCAAATGGGGCTACGAGACTCCCATCCAGCATTTGAACTACTCCGCCAACTTCGACTTCAAGACGCAGATCGACAACAACTACACCTACGGCACCCCCGCCAGCGCCACCGGCGATCCTTCCCGTCAGGACTGGCTGGACGCCCGCGTGCTGAAGAGCGGTCTCCTCTCCCCTGCCTATTCCACCCTCGGTATCGGTCTTCTGTGGACCCCCAAGCCCTGGTTCTCACTCAACGTTTCGCCTCTCACCGGAGGTTTCGTGGTGGTGCAGAACGAGGAACTCCGCAAGGCGTACGGCATGGAACTCGACAGCAAATATGAGAACGAGACGGACTTGAAGGGATACATGTACAAGCAGTCAAGATTCGAGCTCGGTGCCCAGGTCAAGGCCGACGCGAACTTCACGGTGAACGACAATCTGAAGTATACCACCCAGCTCGTGCTCTTCTCCAACTATCTCAAGAATCCGCAGAACCTCCGCGTAAACTGGGACAACAAAGTGTTCTGGAAGCTTGCCAAGTTCTTCACTCTCACCTTCTCTACCAACCTGATCTACGACGATACCGTGCTGATCACCAACGACGATCACCCGAACGGATTCAGGACCTGGCAGCTGAAAGAATTCTTCGAGATCGGATTCTCATATACCATCTCTTCCAAGAAGTAATGAAGGTGCTGCTTGCAGTGAGCGGCGGCATCGATTCGATGTATATGGCCGAAAGGGCTCCCGAACTTTTTCCGGGGGCCTCTTTCGCTGTCTGCCACTGCAACTTCGGCCTGCGCGGCGATGAATCCGACGGCGACGAGGCCTTCGTGAGGGACTGGTGCGCCCGCAAGGGGATGCCGCTTTTCGTGAAGGGTTTCCCCACGGCGGATTTCGCCAGGCAGAACGACCTCAGCATCGAGATGGCCGCCCGCGAGCTGCGCTACTCCTGGTTCGGAGAGCTCTGCGCCCGGGAAGGTTTCGACTGCGTGGCGGTGGCGCACAATGCCGACGACAACGCCGAGACCTTCTTCCTCAATCTTCTGCGCGGAACCGGCACCCGGGGCCTGCGCGGGATGGGCGACAGGGATTTCATCGTCCGTCCCCTGCTGGGAACCTCCCGTTCGGAAATACGTTCGTGGATGGAGGAACGGGGACTCGCCTGGCGCGAAGACAGCACAAACGCATCTCCGGCCTACAAACGCAACCGTCTCCGCGGGGAAGTCATCCCCGTGCTGAAGGAGATGAATCCTTCCCTTCTAAGTTCGCTCGGGCGCACGATGGAGCACATCTGCCAGGTGGATGACATCGCGGAGGATTACTTCCTGAGCGTCAGGGATGACGTCCTCCGTTCGGGAATGATCCACATCCGCGCGCTGCTCGCCCTAAGGCACCCCCGCTACGTACTCTACCGGCTGGCGGAACCGGCCGGGCTGACGGAAACGGCCCTCGACAATCTCTGGGACCTGATCAATTCCGGCAGGCAGGTAGGCGGGCGCGAGTTTGTGGGCAAACGAGGAATTATTCGCGGCCGGAGAGGATGGCGGCTTGAACTGATATTGGACAAAACTTTATAAATTTGCATTCTATGGCAAATAAACCTTCTATTCCAAAAGGCATGAGAGATTTCTCGCAGCAGGAAATGGCTGAGAGAAACTATATTTTCGATACCATCAAGAGCGTTTTCCGCACTTTCGGATACGCGCAGATAGAGACTCCTTCGATGGAGAATCTTTCCACCCTGCTCGGCAAGTACGGCGACGAGGGCGACAAGCTCCTGTTCCGGGTGCTGAATTCCGGGGATCCTTTCACCGGGGTGGATTTCGGGGCTTTCCGTTCCGAAGACGGCGTCTACAATGCGCCGCTGCTGTCCAAACAGCTGTGCGACAAGGGCTTGCGCTACGACCTCACCGTCCCCTTCGCCCGCTACGTGGTGCAGCACCAGAACGAGATTTCCTTCCCGTTCAAGCGTTTCCAGATTCAGCCTGTGTGGCGCGCAGACCGTCCGCAGAAGGGCCGCTACCGCGAGTTCTACCAGTGCGACGTCGACGTGATAGGATCCCGCTCCCAGCTGAATGAACTGGAACTTGTGCAGATCGTGGACGCAGTATTCGGCAAGCTCGGCATCCGCGTCGCCCTGAAGATCAACAACCGCAAGGTGCTCACCGGACTCGCAGAGATCTGCGGGGCTCCCGACAAGGTGGTGGACATCACCGTGGCCATCGACAAACTCGACAAGATCGGGCTTGAAGCGGTGCTCGCTGAGATCCGCGAGAAAGGCCTCTCCGACTCGGCCATAGCCGTTGTGGAGCAGATTCTCGCGTTGAGCGGATCCGTGACGGAGAAACTCGTCGCGATGCGTTCGCTGTTCGGAGGGGCATCCGCCTCGGGCATCGTGTCCGAAACCGGCCTGCGCGGTCTGGACGAGCTGGAGGAATTGTTCGGACTGATTTCGGCAGCGGGTGTAAGCGTGCCGGTGGAAATGGACCTCTCGCTCGCACGAGGGCTGAATTACTACACGGGAGCCATCTTCGAAGTGAAAGCTCTCGACTGGGAAATCGGAAGCATTTCCGGAGGCGGCCGCTACGACAACCTCACCGGCATCTTCGGTCTGCCGGACATGTCTGGAGTGGGCATCTCGTTCGGTGCAGACCGCATCTACGACGTCCTGAAGGGTCTGGACAAGTTCCCCGCCGGGCTGCGCTCCACAACCACCCTGCTCTTCGCGAACATGGGTGCGGAAGAAGTCCGGTATGTCCTGCCTGTCGCCGCCGCGCTGCGCTCCAGGGGCATTTCCGTGGAGATCTATCCCGAAAGCTCGAAGCTCAAGAAGCAGTTCGACCATTGCGACAGGAAGTCGATCCCGTTCCTGAGCATCTGCGGGGCTGATGAAGCCGCTGCCGGGACGGTGCAGATAAAGAATCTGGCCTCCGGCGAGCAGCGGGTGTTCGCAAAAGACGACCTGGACGGCATCGTATGTTTCCTCGGAAAATAGTCCTCTGCCTGCTTGCCGCTGCGGCCATCTGCTGCAAGAAGGCCCCCGCTCCCGAACCGGCCGGAGAGGCCTCTGCGGTTCCGGAACGGATGGAATGGTTCCGGGATGCCAAGTTCGGAATGTTCATCCACTGGGGCATCTACACCGAACTCGCCGGAATTTACGGCGACAAGACCGACGGCGGAGAATGGATGATGCACAGCAAGCAGATCCCTATCAAGGAGTATTCTGCCCTGGCAAAACGTTTCAATCCCGTACGCTTCGATGCCGCCGACTGGGTTTCGCTCGCAGCGGAAGCGGGGCAGAAATATATGGTAGTCACCGCCAAGCATCACGACGGTTTTGCCATGTACGACTCCGATGCAAGCGCCTACAACATAGTGGACGCATCTCCATACGGAAAAGATATCATTGCAGCCCTCGCCTCGGAATGCAAGGCACAGGGGCTGCATTTCGGATTCTACTATTCCCACATGCTGGACTGGTATCATCCCGGCGCGAACGGCTGCGCCTGGGATCCGGCCCACAAAGGGAGCAGGGATGCCTACCTCAAGAATATTGCACTCCCGCAGGTGGACGAGCTCCTGACGCGCATTCCCAACGTGGATATAGTGTGGTTCGACCAGGGCGGGGACATAACTCCGGATGAGGCCAGGCTCTTCTACGACAAGGTCCGTGCATATCCCAATATCATCCTTAACAACCGCATGGGCGGTGGGATGAAGGGTGACGTGGTGACCCCGGAGCAGTTCATCCCCGCGACCGGATACCCCGGCAGGATCTGGGAGACCTGCATGACCATGAACCGCCACTGGGCATATTGCGCCTACGACGACAACTGGAAAAGCTCCGGAGAACTCATACGCAAGCTCTCGGAAATCGTGAGCAAAGGGGGAAATCTTCTCTTGAACATAGGCCCGGACAAATACGGCAGCATCCCTCAGATATGCAGAGATAATTTGATGGCAATTGGGTCCTGGATGAAGGTGAACGGCGAGGCGATTTACGGCACCGAGGCCTCTCCATTCCCGTTTTTGCCTTTCGGGTACGCCACCAGGAAGGGGAACACCCTCTATCTGCATATTCACAAGTGGTCGAAGGAAATCAGCGTGCCGTACAGGCTGAAGGTGCGAAAAGCCTGGCTGCTGGCAGATCCCTCTGTGAGGGTGCGCTGCCGCAGCCGGAAGGGCGCCACCACCTTCGAGCTTCCTCCTTTCTCTCCCGATGCCGCGGTCAGCGTGCTGGCGGTGGAGCTGAAAGAGCAGGTGCCGGTGCAGGCCGTGCCCACGGAAGGGCTGCCGCTTCTGGTGGAAGGGGTCGTGGTTCCGCAGCTGAGCGATGCCGATTTCAAATCTGTCTGGACGGCGGAAGGGCCCACGGCTACCGTAGAAATCACACTCCCTGCCAAGCAGAGCATTCAGTGTTTTGCCGCGGTCGAACCTTGGCAGTTATGGGAAAATCCTATGCAGGCTTACCGGGTGGAAGCCCTGGTGGACGGGGCCTGGACCTGCATTGCCGAGGGGACAGGAGACGGCACAGGCATCACGCTTCCCTTCAGTTCTGTAGCAGCTTCCAACTTCAGGGTTGTCATCAGCAATCCTTCCGGAAAGGCCAGTTGCAGCCAGATAATGCTTTTCAATTAGATTTTTGCTTTCTTAAGCCAAAGGTCCGCCATGCGTTTGTGCCCGGCGGGGGTCGGGTGTATGCCGTCCCATATCCAATAGGAAGGTGCGGGTTCGGTGCCTTTGGCAGTACGATGCAATGATATAGACGTAGCTGTGGCCGTAGATGTGGTTCA
>CAMOIZ010000029.1 GCA_946616385.1 uncultured Bacteroidales bacterium
CCCATCTTTGCGGCGAGATTCCAGGCGACATCGGACAGACGCTCGTCGGTGCCGGGATCCACCGGGGCAGCCTCGGTAGTGAATGATACGGATGCCGCCGCTGCGGCTTCCTGATTGTCTTTGTATCCCTGCACAACTCCGGCGGGGATGCTGACATCATACTGCTTGCCGTAATCGAGTCCGGTAATGCTGACCGTCACATTTTTCGAGTAGGCGGCGGTCTTGGTGATTTCCGCACCACCGGTAATGCTGACCTTGGACTGGTCGGCAGCGAGGATCTTAATGTTCTGGTCGAAGGTGAAAACCACCTCCTTGGTGCTGATTGCAACGCCGGTGGCGCCGGTGGCAGGTTCGGTCGACACAAGCACGGGAGCATCGGACTTAATGGCTTCTTCCGTGCCGGAACCGTTGCAGCAGCTGATCATCGGTAAGGCGATTGCAAGATAGATTAGTCTGCGGATATTCATCATTTATTTCCAGTTTGTCACACTGCCCCTGTTGAGCATGTATGTATTTGATAAAGCTTTTTTCCAGTCATCGACAGAATTGTTCCAGCTGTCGGCATAGAGGGCGGGCTTGCCGTCCACGAAATTGTTCCAGGTGAGGAAATAGAGCCAGGGCGCGCCTTCTGCATAGCAGGCATCGAAATCGAAGAGATTGCCTATCTCGCAGAGCGCAACCATCTTGTTGCCCTTCACCGAGTCGTTGACACGCTTGAACGTGGCGGACTGGGTGGTGTTCTTGTCTACATAAAGATCGCAGCCGACAAGGTCCACACAGTCATCGCCCGGATACCAGGCTTCCATTTTTTCGGTTTCCGCCAGTTTGCCTTCATCACTTGTCTGTATGGTCCAGACCCACACCAGGTTGTTCAGGGCGTAGGTGCCGGTCAGTTTGTCGTAAAGATACCTCCAGAGCTGCCTGCAAGGCTCGGCGCCGTCAAGCCCCCACCAGAACCAGGGGCCCCAGGTGTAGTCTCCGGCGGCCTCATGAAGGGGGCGGAAGAGTACAGGTATATCGGCATCTGAAAGCAGTTTGAGATACCCGGCAAGTTTTTCTATCTGGGCATCCATGCACTCGTGCTGCCAGGTCCCTTCTTTAAGGGCGTCCTTGGGATGGAATGCCTTGTTCGCAGAGGTGTAGAAGGCATACTCCCCGGGGTCGTGCTTCCGGAAAACCTCTTCCGATTTGGGCACGTTCCAATGCCAGCATATCTGGATGATGCTGCCATCGTCCCAGGCCTTCTTCACATCTGAGATGTCTCCATAATCCGGGCAGTCGGCCCATGCCTTCGGCGGCCATTCCATGAACAGGTAGTCGTAGCCGAGTATTGCCGGATACTTTCCAGTAATACTGTTGATGTGGTCGGCGAACTGATTGTCCCATCCGCTCTTGCAGGCCATCGTGCCGCTGAGGGTTTTCTTGCCGTAGTTGTCGAGGAGGAACTGATAGAGCGCCTTTGCCCTCGCACTTGCTTTGGCATTGGTGAGAGTCTTCTGAGGATTCATCCCGTAGGTCTTGAATTCCTTCATTGTGAAGCTGGTGCTGACGGCTTCTGCGGCACCCTGATTGTCTTTATATCCCTGCACTATGCCGGAAGGGATGCTGACGGTGTAGGTTTTCCCCTGTTCCAGGCCCTCTACATCCACCGTGAGGGCTTTGGCATAAGAGTTCACTTTCGAGACCGACGCTCCCCCGGACACCGTCACTTTGCCATAGTCCGCGGTCAACACCTTGATATTCTGGTCGTAGGTGAACACAATGCTCAAACTGGTTCCGGTAAGATCGGCGGTGCCGTCGGCCGGGCTTACGGAAACGAGCATCGGGGGCGTCACGGGATCCGGCGGATCCACCTCCTTCCCGCAGGAAAGGAGCAACAGGGCCGCAAATATACAAAACAGATACTTTTTCATAATCAGGACCCGGAGGGAGGGTCAGCCCCCTCCGGGCAAAAAGTTAAAAGATGGTAACCTTGGTGAAGGTGAGGCCGGAGCCCTGGATAATGATACCAATATTATCCTGCTCTTCAGCACTGCCCTTCTTGGCCTGGATGTTGTCCAGAATCTCTTTGGTCAGGACCATCTTGGTGCAGCGGTCCAGAATGCCATCCGTGAACCATCCGTACACGTCGGTAGGAACAAGGGTGCCGTTGAAGGTGGTTCCGCCGGCATTGTCGAAGTTGATGCCGCTCCAGTCGCCATAGTTCACCTGAGCCTGGTCCCACTGCTGATCCACCTGAGTGTAGTAGAACGACAGTATCTGGCCTTCCTGCACACCTTCGAACCTGGCGGCAGGAATCAGAACACGGCCACCGTCGCCCCAGCTGATCTGGACCTTTCCTTCCCAGATATCAATTTCCTGAGGAACTTCCTGCAGAATCTCTATCTTGGTGAAGGTAAGGCCGGAACCCTGAATAATGATTCCAAGATCAGTCTGATCTTCTGCGCTGCCCTTCTTGGCCTGGATGTTGTCGAGGATATCCTTTGTGAGCACAACCTCCGTGCAACGGTCCAAAATGCCATCCGTGAACCATCCGTACACATCGGTGGGAACAAGGGTGCCGTTGAAGGTAGTTCCACCGGCATCATCGAAGTTGATACCGGACCAGTCACCATAGTTCACCTGGGCCTGATCCCACTGCTGGTCCACCTGAGTGTAGTAGAGCCGCATTACGGTACCGCCCTTTATACCCACGAACTTCTCCGCAGGAACCAGAATACGGCCGCCGTCACCCCAGGTAATCTGGGTCTTGCCTTCCCAGGCGATGATGTGGTTGATCTCGAGCTGAACCCCGATTTGGCTGGGGCAGACTTCCTTGTCGCCATTCATCAGTTCGAAGGTGATGTTGTAGCTGCCGACCTTGTTGTAAGGCATGATGAAGGAAACCTCGTCGTCGGTACGTTTGATATACTGAGTCACCTTGGCATCACCGATGTAGATGCGGTCTACCATCATGAAGTTGGAGCCCTTGAGCGTCACGGTTGCACCGATGTGCTCGGCAGCAGGCATCTCGTTCACGATGATGAAGGAGTGGTAATTGACGGTGATATCCTCGGCAGGTTCGACTTTTTCGCCGTTAGCGAGTTTGAGAACTACCTTGCCGCTGACCGAAGTCGATGCGGTGGCAATCTCTATCGCACCTTCCTTGAGTTCGAAAGCCTCATCCTTGCCACCGAGAGTGACTCCGGTGATAAGGTCGAGATCCGTACCGCTGACTTTGAGGGTGTCTCCGGCATAAATGGCGGTGGGAGCAATAGCTGTAACGGTGGGATGCACGAGGGTGTAAGCCACGGAAACCTGATCACCGCTGTCCATGGTGAGGGTTACGTCACCTTCTGTTGCCTTTGCAGGAACGGTAAGCGTAATCTTGCCGTCTGCGAATGCAAATTCCACGCTGGATGCACCGGGCAGGCCTACGCCCGTGATGAGATCGAGACCGGTGCCGCTGATAGTCAGGACTTCACCGGCCTTGACGGGCTGGGGAGCTGCAGAAAGTCCGGTAGGTACCACCAGCGTGATGGTGCCGGCCTTGAAGCTCTTGCCGGCAAAACTGACGGCGTTCACGTCGCCGCTCTGTGCCGTTGCAGGCAAACTGAGAGAGAGAGTCTTATTATCTGCCGAAACGGTGAAATCCGGCACTTCGGTGCCGCCCTCGAAAACGACCTTTTCGATCATGTTCAGGTAGGCGCCCTTGATGGTCAGGGTCTGGCCGGGTTTTGCGCTGGCGATTTCTAGGCTGCTGACAGTAGGGTCACCGATAACAAGATCAGCCTCGGAATAGCTCTTGTTGGCAATAGCATCGGGATCCTCCGCTTCGTCGGCATCCCCAAGAATGATCTTGCCGGTAACCGCCTTGGCGGGCACCACTACCTTGAGGCTCTTACGGGTCTTTTCGGTGATAGCGTCGCCGGAAGCGATGACTCCGTTCGCAAAGATGACTTCCTGGATCAGGTTCATATAGTCTCCCGTAACGGTGATGACGTCTCCGGGCATTGCGCTCTTGGGAGTAAAGTCGGTAAACTCGATGGGCTCGGTGTAAGTGAGCTCGGTAAGACTGGTAAGAGTCTTTCCGTCCTTACTTACGATTGAGATCTTGCCCACCTCTTCGGTAGTATTCGGAAGCTTTACGGTAATCTTGCTCTTCTTCCCTTTCTCTACGACGGTGATATCCGTAATAGGGTCGATTCCGGGAATCCGGACCTCGGCAACCTCCTCGAGGAAACTACCGATGATGGTGAGCTCGCCTCCGCGATAAATAGGATTAGGAGCGAAGGAACCGAATGCGAGTTCCGAGCTGAACTGATCCGTATCGAGTTCGGCGCTGGTCTGGCAGGCCTGGAAGGATGCCAGAGCGATAGCGGCGATGCATATAAGTTTAAAAATGTTTTTCATACGCATAATCCATTAAAGAGGTACAACACGGATATTGTCGATAGCGATGATAGGAGATCCTGCGGTACCGGGAGTCGATCCACCGTACACGAACAAGGAGAAGCCGTGCAGGTAGCTGTCGTCGAATGCGGTCGAGCAGGCAGCGCCTCCGCAGACCTTGTTGAACTCGGAGAGAGGGAAAGAAACGGTCTGCCACTTATCCCCGGTGTCGTATTTTCCGGTAGCTGTCCAAGGCTCCCACACATAACGGGGCAGGGTATCTGCAGTATAGTAAGCATTGGTCATGTTGGCCTCGGAAACGGATGCCTCGTTGGAGAACATGATCTGCAGGGCGTAGCTGGTCCAGGGATTGGTCGTAGGAACCATGATCTCGAACTTGAGGCAAAGACCGCCTACGCCATATTTCTTGATGTAGTTGGCAAAATCGGTGTTAGAATACAGCGGAGGATTTGCGCTTCCGACTGCTCCGGGCCAATAGTTGAAGGCCATCTCGTCTTCTTTCCAGTCATCCCACGGGCCTGCTGCCATATCGGCGGCAAAAGCGATGTAATTGCCGCTGAGGGCAGGGAACGCGTGATCGCCGGGAGCGTGAAGGACCTTGCTGCCATCACGCCAGCCGGCGCCGATAGCACGGCCGTAGACGCCGTCCCAGTCGAAGAGAATGTTGCGCGTGTCGCGGAACTGGAAGTTACTGCGGCCGGTACCGGATGCAGTGGTAACCTCGACGGGGCCGGATGCAGCACCTGCAGGCACCTTGAAGGTGATGGTTTCGGAGGAAACCACGGTGTAGTTGCTGACGGAGACGCCGGGGATATTGACTCCGGTAACATCGATAAAGTACTTTCCCTTGAGGGTCACTTCCTCACCGTCGGCAGCCCATTCATTGCTGATGGAAGTAACCTTCGGGACAGGAGGAAGGATCTTGAAATCGTAGGTGACGGAGTCCTTGGCCGCAGTGACAAGGTATATTTTGTCGGTCTGCACGGTGGCAGCGGTGCTCGGCACTGCAACGATCAGGGTGTTGTCGGTAATGTAGCTGGTATTCAGCACGGCGGCCTGGTCGTTGAAATAGATGTCGTGCACGCTGCGCAGGTTGGAGCCTACGATGCAGAGCACCTCGTCCATGAAGGCCTGGGTGATGAACACGTCCTGGTCGGCATACCGTACGAAATCTACCGTAGGCTTGCCTTCCGTAGCGTGAAAGCGGTCCGGATAATCCTCTGCGCAGGATGCGAGAGCAAAGATTCCGGCGATGATTCCTATATATTTTAGCATTGATTTCATAAGGCTCATCGATTAAAAGTTATACGAATAAGTCTCACGCACGTCAACGTGGATGGGTTCTGCAGTAGAGGCCACGTTGGGATTGAGGACCACGTCTTCGGTAGGGAACGGCATGGTGAACATCTCGGGCTTAACGTCGGTGAGCTGATACTGGGTGGTATCGTAACTGATTCCGCTGGCATCCCATGCATTTGCACCCGGGCCTACGTAATTGCCCTTTTCGTCGCAGACGAAGCTCTTGTATGCATCGTCCAGTCCACCATAGACAGAGCGCCTCTGGGCCTTGATCTCGGCAATCACATCGTCCATCTTGTAGTAGGAACGGCGTACGAAGTCGTACCAGTTGTCGCCTTCGAGGGCGAGTTCCAGACGGCGTTCTTTCCAGATATCGTTGATAGTCACCGAGGTAAGATCTGCCGCATGAGCGCGCTGGCGCACCTTGTTTACGTATGTAAGAGCGGTAGAAGCATCGTTGGTGAGCAGGCAGGCCTCTGCATAGACGAGGTAAACATCCGACAGCCTGAGGATATGGGTAGGCAGGGAGTTGTACATATATGCCGGGGAATGACCGACTGCGGCCACATGGTCTGCAGTGTCACCATAGAGATGCTTGGCGAAGTTGGCGCCGGTGCCGCATCCGAATGCACCGGAAGTGGGATTCGGAGAGTAGCTGGAATCGTAGAAGAAACGATAGAAATCGAATCCGCCCATGTCGGTCCAGAAGTAATCGTACTGGTCGCCGAACATCATCATGGTCGCCTGACGGCGGTCATCCTTGTTCACGCGGGACTGGGGATTCTCGGAAGCGGAAACTCCGAAGAGATCCTGGAGGTCCACCGAAGGGCCTTTCCAGTCGCCCCAGAGGTCGCCGAATTCATCGAAACCGACGAGACCCACGTCGCACTGGATGGAGTTCTGTGCAGTCCAGGCCTGAGGAGTAGCTGTCCAGAGCCAGGAAATGAGGCATTCACCGGTCTGGTTGTACACTTCGGGAGAGAGACGGAACACGTCCGAATACTTGGGAGTAAGGCTGCGTCCGGAATTCTCGATGACATCCTTTGCCAGATCGCGGGCCTTGGTGAGGTCGGCATCGTCGAGACTGCCGGTCACGCCTGCCTTGGTGAGATAAACCTTGGCGAGGAGTGCTTCTGCCGCATAGTAATCGATGCGGGGCTTCTGACCGATATAGCTCTTCTTGGGAAGGAACTTCAGCGCCTCTTCGAGGGTGATGATCACATAATCGTAAACATCGGCCTTCTGCACCTTGGAAACCTCGTTGTAGGAGTTCTCCTTAATGATTTCGGTGTTGTCATGGATGATGGGAACGTCACCGAAGGTGCGCACCAGGAAGAAATATGCCATGGCTTTCCATGCGAGGGCTTCGCCTATGGCCCTGTCCTTGACTTCCTTGGAAGCGCTTCCGGTAGAGTTGAGGATGTTCTGGATGACGGTGTTGCAGTGAGCATTCACCGACCAGAGGGCGTACGCCATATTCTTGAGGTCGCCGTCGGTGCCGTTGACAGTAAGCGTGATGTAGTTGCTCGAGCCTTCGAACACGTTGCCGGCCATGGTTTCTCCACCGTAGATGAAGAAGCGAATGATATCGTACCAGGGAGAGTTGTAGAGGTAGTTGACACCCTGCTCAACCTGAGCGTCGTTCTGATAATAAGTCGCACTGGAAAGGGAGTCCTCCGTAGGCCTGTCCAGGAATTCGGAGCAGGACGCCACAGTGAGAGCCATCAGAATAGTTGCGAAAATCTTGAAAATATTTTTCATAATCATTTCCTCCTATTTTAGAATGTAAGGTTGACTCCGAAGGAGCAGGTCATAGGAGAAGGGTAACGTCCGTTGTCGACGCCGAAGGTGAGTCCGGAGCTGTCTTTTGTGGAAGCACCGACTTCGGGATCGTATCCGGAGTACTTCGTGAAGGTGTAGAGGTTCTGGATGTTCATATAAACACGCAGATTCTCGATCTTCCAGCGCTCGATCACCTGTTTGGGAACAGAGTATCCCAGAGTGATGTTCTTCACGCGGAGGTAGCTGCCGTCTTCTATGTAGCGGGTGCTGAGACGGTCGTTGTCGTTAGGGTCGGAAAGCACGGGGCGGGGAGTCTTGGTGTCTTTGTTGACAACATAGACGTTCGTCACATCCCACATTCCCTTGCTTTCGTCGTACATGGCGAGCTTTGCGCGGTCCTTGACTGCCACATGCTGGTTGGTCCAGGCGCTGTTCATGCTCACCAGGCCGTTGAAGCCCTGGCCGATCATGTTGTAGTTGAGAACCTTGTTGCCATAGCTTCCGTTAAGGAAAATGCTGAGGTCGAAGTTCTTGTAGCGGAAGGTATTGGTCCAGCCGAAGGTGAACAGAGGCAGCGGGCTGCCGATGTTGGTACGGTCGTGCTCGTTGATTTCGCCGTCCTTGTTCACGTCCTCGAACTTGAGGTCGCCGGGCCATACGGTGGTGGTAGGATTGAATACGCCGTCGGCAGGATATTTTTCTGCACGGGGGCTGTTCTGGATATCATCGAAGTCTTTATAGACACCTACGACTTTATAGCCATAGAAACCATAAAGAGGTTGTCCGATTTCGGTAACGGAAACGATATCGCTCCACTGGCCGTAACCGACGAGCTGTGCGTTGGCAGTGCCATCGAGCGCCACGAGTTTGTTCTTGTTGAAGGAAATCTGGAAGTTGCTGTCCCAACCGAAGCTCTTTCCACTGATCGGATGAGTGTCGAGGGTGATTTCCAGACCCTTGTTCTCGATGGTGCCGTAGTTGCCCTTAGGAGCGGCAAGTGCGGAAGAGGCATTGCCCTGGGTTCCCATATAGGAAGGAAGGGTAAGGCTCATGAGCATATCGGAAGATATCTTCTTGTATGCATCGATAACGAGGTTGATCTTTCCTCCGGCAATGCTGAGGTCGAGACCGATGTTGGTCTGACGCTGCTTCTCCCAGTGGATACCGGTGTTGGGGATTCTGGCGGGACGTTCGCTGGTGCCGAGTGCGGAAGGCATGGTGCTCATGGTTGCTTCCCATGCGCCACCGCCGATGTTGGCGTTACCGGTCTGTCCCCATCCGAGACGGATCTTACCATTGGTGATTCCCATATTCCTGAGAGCATCGCCCAAACCCTTTTCGTTGGTGAAGCGCCAGCTTCCTGCGAAGGAATGGAATCCCGCCCAACGGTTGTCGGGGCCGAAGTTGGAGCTGCCGTCGTAACGGAAGGTGTAGGTGATGAAGTAGCGGTCGTCGTAGCTGTAGGTCTCACGGGTGAAGAAGGATGCCATTGCGGAATGGCCGTAACCCTGATTCACGGTAGGAGTGCCTTCGCCCTTGCCGATATTGATGATATCGTCGCTGGTAAGGCCTGTGCGGGAACCGCTGAAATAACCCCATCCGGACTCCCAGCACTCCTGACCGAGCATTGCGGTGAAGTTGTGCTTGCCGATGGTGTTGTTGTATGTGACGTAGTTCTTCAGCTGCCAGAAAAGGCTGTTGTTCTTCTGGAGGTTGAGCGAGTTGGTGTTGCGGGCCCAGTTGCCGAAGTCTGCGGTAGGCTTGAAAGTGGTAGCATCGGAATTGCTGACGTCGAAACCGAGTTCGGTGCGCCAAGTAACGTGCTTGATGGGAGTGAGGTCCGCATACATGTTGCCGGTAAGTTTCTGACGCTCCAGGGTATACTTGTCGAGCATTGCTATTGCCACGGGGTTCGGAGAGGTGTAACCCTCACGGACTGTGGTGGAATAGTTGCCGTCTATGTCATACACGGGCACATCGGGAAGAGCTCCCAGAGAGTAGAAGATGACACCTTCGCTACCGTCGGCCAGTTTGAGGTCGTCCTTGGTGTTTGCGAAGGTCATGTTGAGACCGAGCTTGAACCAGTTCTTGAGCTGGGCATCGAGGTTGGTGCGGAAACTCACACGGTTGAAGTTGGACCCGATGATGGTGCCTTCCTGATCCATCCAGGATCCGGAAACATAGTACTGCACCTTGTCGGTACCGCCCTGTGCGCTGAGCTGATGCTGCTGCTGATGGGCGGTGCGGAAGATCTCGTCCTGCCAGTTGGTACCCTTGCCGAGCAGCGAAGGATCAGCATAATAGGGACTCGCTTCCAGGTAGCCGAGAGCGGCCATATCATTGTAGTACTCTGCGAATTCGCGGAGGTTCATCATATCGATGCGGCTGGCCTGGCGGCTCACCGCGTACATGCCGTCGTAGTTGAACTTCGCTTCTCCCGCCTTACCGTGCTTGGTGGTGATGAGGATAACGCCGTTAGCACCCTGCGCACCGTAAATGGCGGTGGCAGATGCATCCTTCAGGATTTCCATGCTCACGATATCGGCAGGGTTGATGGTTGCCAGAGGGGAGATGGTGGAGGTGCGGCCGTTACCGAGGGAACCGAGACCGAAGTCGCTGGCGGAGTTGCCGCCACCCTGGATGATGACGCCGTCGATCACGTAGAGAGGCTCCGCATTTGCGTTGACGGTCGCCTGTCCGCGGACACGGATGGAAGAAGATGAACCAGGAGCACCGGAAGTTTGAACCGCCGCCACACCGGCTGCACGTCCCTGCAGAGACTGGTCGAGACTCGTGATGATAGAGCCCTTTAGGTCTTCTTCACGCATTGAGACGGATGCGCCGGAGAGGTCGCTGCGCTTCATGGTACCGTAACCGACGACGACAACCTCGTCGAGGAATTCAGCATCCTCTGCGAGGGTCACGTTGATGACAGTCCTGCCACCCACAGCGATCTCCTGGGTCGAATAACCGATGGACGAGAATTCCAACACCGCATTGCTTGGCACGCTGATGCTGTAATTACCGTCCAGGTCGGTCGTTGTGCCATTGGTAGTGCCCTTTTCGATGACACTCACACCGATGGCCGGGCCTATGTTGTCCTTCACGTTACCCTTGACGGTCACCTTCTGGGCGAACATCGCGGTGCTCATGAGGAGCAGGCACAGGCAAGTAATCATTTTACTTTTCATTTGACCTGAATTTGTTGTTAATAATAATTGTGATATTTAGAATTTTCTGAAAAAGTCGTCCCGGGCCTTGTTGAACTCAGGTTCAGCCCACATGGCATGTCCGCAGAGCGGCACACACATATACTGCTTTTCAGTTTTTACGTTATTGTATCCGGCGAAGTTGGTATGCGGCGGGCAGGTGGGATCCTGCAGGCCGAATGCCATGAACACCGGGCAGGTGATGCGCGGCGTAAAGTTTTTGATGTCGAAGTAGCGCAGCATGTCCATAAGCGCGGCGCGTTCGATCCCTTCGGCATCCGCGTGCTGGAAGACCTCGTGCATGGGCCACCATACTATACGCGCGTAATCGGGATAGTCGCTGAGGAACGGAACGCTAGGCACTATCGCACGCATTTTGTCGGTCAGGGCCGCGGATATCCATGTGAAAGCGCCGCCCTGGCTGTCTCCGCAGCCGAAGATGCGGGTGGTATCAGCCTTGGGGAGGGACGCAGCGAACTCGACCGAACGGACGACGTCGCAGAATGCTCCGCGATAGTAGAAGTTCTCCTTGCTGTCGAGGCCGCGGTCTATCCACCAGTTCTGGTTACCCTTGAAAATACCCTGGTCGCGCACGCTGACTGTGAAGTCGATGCGGTCGGCATTCCAGTCGGGATCGTCGTAGTAGACGTCGGCGCCGTAGCCCATGAAATTCATCCGTACGGGATAGCGGCCCTCGCCGGTGGGGATGTAAATGATTCCGCCCATGGTGGCACCGCCCCAGGACGGCATCTCAACCCTGTAGCACTCGCGTTTTGCCGATGAATGCTCGGGGAGGAGCGTCCATTCCACGTCCATGGGGACTTCGGCAAGTTCCGAAAGCGTGGTCTGCCAGAATTCATCAAAATCTGACGGTACATCCGCGGGGCTCTCTATCTGTTCGGGATTCACACCGATGTTGAAAGTCTTGGAGCCGTTTATGGTAATCTGGTAGAATCCGGGTTCGAGTTCGCCCAGGGGCAGCATTGTGCGGGTATATCTGCCAGGCCTGGTGCGCACGTTGAGAGTCTTCGTGAATATTGGAGCGGCGGATGCATCCATAAGGTCGAGATCTCTTTTGATGCTGTAGCTGACTTCGCTGAGCGGGATGTCGGACGCGACGTTTACCGCCAGTTTGAAGGGTCCTTTTCCGTAAAACATCCAGTCATGTTCTACAGGAACGTCGATGCCGGTGACGGTTGAGAGGCTGTCGGTATATGCGTCGACTACCGCCATGGTAGAGGCGTCGCTGAGATATACTCCGTTCAGGCCCTGGCCCTCCTGGAAAGGATCTCCGC
>CAMOIZ010000030.1 GCA_946616385.1 uncultured Bacteroidales bacterium
CCGAAGGTCTCAGCCTCCAGGATGCAGCGCGTTTCGCAACCAAGGCGTCCGCAATCACCGTACAGAGGATGGGTGCGCAGGCATCTATCCCCACCAGAGATGAAATAAAGTAAATTTCCCTGCTTATGAAAAGACTGATCTATTTATTCGCGGCAGTATCCGTTCTGTTGTCCTCCATCCCTGTGATGGCGCAGAACAGGGATGTCCGCGGAACGGTTACAGGCAGCGACGGCGAAATCCTCAGTGGAGCCACCGTGCTGAACAATGCTACCGGAGCTTGGGCCGTGGCCGACAATCAAGGTCGCTATAGCATATCGGCTGCAACCGGGAATACGCTTACCTTCGCATTCTTCGGATACGACGACCTCACACTCACGGTGAATGCAGCATCAGTCCTGGATGCAGTGCTTCCGGCAGCAGCCTCCATGATGCTGGACGAAACGGTAGTGATCGGTTATGGAAAGACCACTAAAAAAGAGATAACCGGCTCTGTGGCAAGCCTGAAAGCCGAAGACCTCGATGTAGGGGCCTACACCAACGCAGGCGGGCTGCTTCAGGGAAAGGTTGCGGGACTCTCCGTCGTCAATCCTGACGGTGGCGATCCCGAGGCATCCTTCCAGTTCCTGCTGAGGGGAACCAACACCCTGTCGGCCGGCCAGGGTCCGCTGATCATCATCGACGGAGTGATCGACGCCGACATCCGCAGCATCAATTTCCAGGAAGTGGAATCGGTGGATGTGCTGAAGGACGGCTCGGCCGCGGCAATCTACGGAACCCGTGGAACGAATGGCGTGGTGATAATCACGACCAAACGCGCCCGCAGCGGAAACACCTCCATACAATATGACGGCCAGGTATCCATGCAGACCGTGCAGGCCAGGGCCATGCCAATGACGGCCAGGGAGTTCGAATACACCATCAAGAACTTCGCCCCGGCCAAGACCATAAACCTCTACGGGTCCGATACCGACTGGTTCGACGAGATCACCCGCACCCCTTTCAGCCACAAACACAATCTGGCGGTTTCCGGAGGAACCGAACAGTTCTCGCACCGCACCGTGCTGAACGTCGAGAAGAATCAGGGCCTGCAGATAGGCAACGAAGCCAGCAAGTGGTTGTTCAAGACGAATATCCGCCAGTCCGCACTTCAGGGATGGCTGGATCTGGACTACAATCTGAGTTACACCAAGCGCAAGTCGACACCGGCCAACTACAGCGCATTCTACCAGGCATTCATCCACAATCCTACCGAGCCGGTTTATGATCCCACGGCAAAGGATTACGGCGGATACTTCACCGTTCCGGAAGTGGACTACTCCAACCCCGTCGCTCTTATCAAGGAGCACAGCGCCAACAAGGAGACGGGATACCTGAGCGCAAACGCACGAGCCACGCTGAACATACTTCCCATAGATGGGCTCAAGTGGGACAATTTCTTCAACTGGTCCGACGAGAGGTACTTCAGCCAGGATTACAAATCGTCATACTATCCCGGAAGCACCGGAAAGAGCGGCATTGCAAGATCCAACGCCGACCAGTACAACAACTTCCAGTGGGAAAGCACTTTGCAGTATTCCAAGACCTTCAGGGGCCACTCCGTCCAGGGCATACTCGGATACACCTGGCAGGAACAGATGAACTGGGAAACCGAGATGGAGAACTACGGTTTCGACACCGACTTCTATAAATGGAACAACATCAGCGCCGGAAAGGCTCTTCAGGAAGGCCTCGCCGACATGTACACGAATCGCTCCTCCAGCCGCTATATCGCCTTCTTCGGGCGAGTGATCTACAACTGGCAGGAGAAGTATCTTGCATCCGTGTCGCTGCGCCGCGATGGCTCCAGCCGTTTTGGAAAAGACCACAAATGGGGATGGTTCCCTGCAATCAGCGCAGGCTGGCGCATCAGCAAAGAGCCGTGGATGCAGAATATAAAATGGCTGAGCGAACTGAAACTCCGCGCCGGCTATGGCGTAACCGGCAACCAGGATTTCGGCAACTACAAGTCGCTCCAGCTTATGGGTTCCGGCACCAATTTCTTCTATAACGGCAAATGGGTCAAGTCTTATGCACCGGCGTCCAACTCCAACCCCGATCTCGGCTGGGAGCGCAAGAGCGAATTCAACGCAGGTCTGGACTTCTCTGTATTCGAAGGACGCATAGGAGGCACGATCGACTACTACTACAGGCTCACCACGGACCTCCTTTACGACTACAAGGTTCCTGTTCCTCCTTACGACTACAAGACCCTGTTCACCAATGTGGGTTCCATCAGCAACGCCGGTATCGAACTTTCGGTCTATGCAATCCCCGTGAAGACGAAGAACGTCGTTTGGAATACAAGCGTAGTTGCCGCCCACAACGAGAACAAACTCATCTCGTTCACAAACGAGGAATTCAAGGATGCCGATTACAACATAGGATGGGTTGCGACGCCGGTGGGAGCATACCTGCAGCGGCTTATCGAAGGTGAGAGTCTCGGATCCTTCTATGCACCGAGATGGACCGGAGTGGGAAGCGACGGCAACGACCATTTCGAAGACGAGTTCGGAGGAAAGACCCAGGAAGCCAAATGGCAGAGAATAGGATCTGCATATCCCGACCTTACCCTGGGCTGGAGCAACTCCGTCAAACTTCACAACTGGACTTTCAGCGCAACCATCCGTGCCGCAATAGGAGGCCTTGTATTCAACGGTTACCGTGCGCAGTACGAGAACCTCAGCAGCCTCGGCCTCAAGAACATCATGAGTTCCTGGCTCGACGACACCTCTTTCACCGGGCCGGTGCGCTACTCTTCCAAGTACCTGGAAGATGCCAGCTACGTCAAACTGGACAATCTTTCGGTGACTTATGACCTGCCTCTGAAGAACAAATACATTCATGCGGCGAAGGTCTTCGTTTCCGGGCAGAACCTCCTCTGCATTACCGGATACAAAGGCGTGGATCCTGAAGTCAGCCTCAGCGGGCTCACTCCCGGCCGCGAAAGCATGAGCTACTACCCCAGGACCAGCACCTTCACCCTTGGAGCTTCCCTCACCTTTTAAACTGCACCGGTATGAAAAAGTTGTTTTACATGATAACGATGTGCGTTGCCGCAGCGGCATGCACCAATCTTGACGAAGAAATCTACTCGAAGATTGCAAAAGAGAACTTCTTCACTTCGGAAGAGCAGTTCGCAAGGTATTCCGCCAGGGCATATTCATCGCTCCAGCACTGGGGAACGGAGAAAAGCTACTGGACCTTCGACATGCTGATCACCGACGAGGCATGCACTCCCATCAACCCCAACGGAGGATGGTACGACAACGGCCGCTATGCCGAAGTGCAGAACCACGAGATACCCTTCAGCAATGTCCTGCTTGAGCAGGCGTGGGATTTTTGCTTCAACGGCATATCCGCATGCAACGATGTCCTGGACTCGTTCGCCGAAGTCGAAAGGGAATTCGACGGAAAGAACAGGGTCGTTTCCGAGGTGAAAGTGCTCAGGGCCTTCTACTATTTCATGGCAAGCTGCTACTGGCCCAACATTCCCTTCGCCACCACAAAGAAGATGGACGGATACCCCGAGAAAAAAGACAGGGCGTTCATATTCGACTTCGTGGAGAATGAAATCAAAGACAATATTGACCATCTCGCCGTAGAGCCCTCATCGGAGTATTATGGACGCGTAACCAGAGGCGTGGCCGATTTCGTGCTTGCGAAACTCTACCTCAACGCCGAATTCCTCATCGGGAAAGCCATGTGGAAAGAAGCCGCCGATGCTTGCAAAGACATAATGACATGCAACAACGGTGGCAGTTGGTACAAGATTGTTGACAATTACAAAGACCTTTTCGCAGTCCACAATGAATACTGCGTCGAAGGAATCCTTGCAATCCCTTTCAGCACAATCTACACTGTTTCAGACCATTATGCCTTCCTGATCTACATGTCCACCCTTCCGGTGAACCTGTGCAAGCCACTTGGAATTCCGGCCGACGCATGGGACGGCATAGTTGCCCAGCCCGACTTCATGGCCAGTTATGAAAGCGGGGACAAACGCAAGGAATGGACCTGGATGTTCGGGCAGATGAAGGATCTGGCAGGAAACAACCTCACCATCGACATTCCGGACCCTCTCGATGACACGAAATCCGTCACCGTCCCCTACATAATCGATCCTTACATGCCGGAAGAGGCATACTCGACCCACCGCACCGCACTCCAGGGTGCAAGGATAGGCAAATGGGAATACCAGAGCGACGGCACCCTCACAGGAGGGCAGGTCGGTATGGAGAACGACTTCTACATCATGCGTTATTCCGATGTCGTGCTGATGTATGCCGAAGCGATGATACGCCAGAACAAGGCCGCCGAAGTGGCCGGCAACGCCGATCTTGCGAAAATCCGCACCCGCGCCGGTCTTGTTCCTTTCAGTGCCGCAGACCTCACTCTCGAGAACATCTATCAGGAACGTTCCCACGAACTCGCCGTCGAAGGATGGCACAGGCAGGACATGATACGCTTCGGCAAGTATCTCGGCGCCTGGTGGAACAAACCTGCAAAGGAACAGAAAGATTTCAATCTCTCAATTCCAAAGAGCGCTTTAGCAGCAAATCCTAATCTGTCGAAGTAATATGAAAAGAATCCTTTATATACTTGCCGTCTTGCTGATCGCAGCGTCATGCTGCCAGCAGAAAGAGATCAGCCGCAGCGAACTCAAGAACAAGATCGCCGGCGCGTGGATAGGCCAGATGGTCGGCAACATTTATGGCCTCGAATACGAGAACAAATTCGTGGACGAACCAGGCGAAGGTCCGTTCGTGTTCAACAAGGCGATGCGGAAGATGTCGGCCGTCGACGGTGCTTTCTCCGATGACGACACCGATGTCGAGTATCTCTATCTGATGATGATGGAACAGTATGGCGTGGATCCCACATATGCCCAGGTCAAGGAAAAATGGATGTACCATATCCGCGACCGCGTGTGGCTCGCGAACCGTGCCGCCCTGGGTCTGATGCACTACGGATTCACTCCTCCCCTTACCGGTAAGAAGGAGTATAATCCCCACTGGTTCCAGATTGATCCCCAGTTGATAAACGAAATATGGGCCTACACCGCTCCCGGTATGCCCGATTACGCCGCAGGCATTTCCGACTGGGCGGCAAGGATCACTTCCGACGACTGGGCGGTATCGCCTACCGTAGTGTACGGGGCCATGTATTCGGAGGCGTTTTTCGAGAAGGACATTCCGACGCTTATCCGTCATGCAAAAGAGTACCTCCCCAAAAAAGACCGTTTCCGCGCAATCATCGACGAGTGTCTTGAGCTTTGGGAAAAGAACCCCGACGACTGGAAACCCGCCCGCAAGGCAATGGCCGACAAGCTCTATTTCAACGAAGACGACATCACCCGCAGCATCTGGAACGCCGACCTTAACGGAGCGATGGGTATTCTCTCGCTGCTCTACGGAGAGGGCGATATCGACAAGACTCTCCTCATAGGTTGCGCAATGGGATTCGACTGCGACAACCAGACTGCGACCATGTGCGGACTTCTCGGCGTCATCAACGGAGTGGAGAGCGTGCCGCTCGACCGTGCGATGCCTTTCGAACACTGGACAAAACCCTTCAACGACCGTTATATCAACGTTACACGCTATGACATGCCGGACGCCTCGATAGAAGACATCATAGAGAGGACCGTAGTCCTGGCCGAGAAGAACATACTCGCCAGAGGCGGAAAGGTACGTGAAGAGAATGGCGAAAAGATCTATACGATCAATTCCAAGGCGAAATTCCATGCCGCCGTCGAAGCTGGCTCCACTTTCGTCCTCCCGGAGAAGAAAGGACGCAACCTGGCAACGGAAGCCGCTGAAATACTTGCCCTTACCCGCGAGACCGACAGGGCTACGCTTGATTCCTGCTGGCTCACCATCCCCGTATCGTACCGCGCATATACCGTCGATGTGATCAATGACGGCATCACCGGAGGTCCCGGAGCGGCATTCTACTCGCTGGGAAGCAAATCCAACGCCCCCAAGCGCGATTACTTCGGATACCGTTGGGACAAGCCCGTCACCACCGACATGATCTCGTTCCACTACGGACCTCTCGAGGAATTCGGAGGCTGGTACAGCAACCTGCATCCCGAGTATCTCGATGAGAACGGAGAATGGAAAGCCATCGAGGCGAAGGTTACGCCCGAATGGCCCTACTGCGACGAAGTCTTTTTCCAGCCTCACAACGGCGAGTTCGTCTTTACCTTCCCCAAGGTTACCACCACCGCAGTGCGCGTGATCGGCGACGATGCCGTACTGATCCATTGGAACAAGTATACCAAGGACGTGTCGTCATTCATTTCAATCACAGAACTCGAAGTATATGAAGCGAAGTAGCATCCTGATCCTTGCGCTTGCCGCGGTATCTTGTTCCGCACCCAAGACGACCGACACGACCATGAGTACCGACACCCTCCTCGACAAGATCATGGGAGGATGGGCAGGCCAGACCATCGGTGTCGTGTACGGCGCTCCTACCGAATTCAAGCACCAGGGCACCCTTATACCCGACAATCAGCCGATTTCCTGGGGCCAGGGATATGTAAAACATTGGTGGGACCGCAAGCCTGGTCTTTTCGACGATGTTTACAACGACCTCACATTTGCCGAGGCGTTCGAGCAGTTGGGGCTTGACTGCAATTCCGAAGAATTGGCCATGCGTTTCGCTTACGCGCCATATCATCTTGCCCACGCAAATCAGGCTGGACGTTACAATGTGCGACAGGGAATCATGCCTCCGGAATCCGGCAACTGGCTCAACAATCCCCACGCCGACGACCTGGACTTCCAGATAGAGGCAGATTTCATAGGTTTGATGGCTCCCGGCATGGTGCAGCAGTCTCTTGAGATAGCAAAAAAAGTGGGGCACATAATGAACAGCGGTGACGGTTTCTACGGAGGAGCCTATGTCAGCGGCCTCTACTCCGCAGCTTTCATCGAAAATGATCCGGCCAGAATCGTAGACATGGCACTCGAGGGCATTCCTTCCGAAAGTACTTTCTGGCAGTGCATCGACGACGTCCGCAGACTACACAAGCGCTATCCTTCCGACTGGAAGCGGGCCTGGTTCGAGATACTCAAGAAATGGGGCTCCGACACAGGATGTCCGAAAGGAGTGTTCCTGAGTTTCGACATTGACGCCAAAATCAATTCCGCTTACGTGACCATCGGTCTGCTCTATGGCGGGGGCGATTTTGGCAAATCGATGGAGATCGCCACCAGGTGCGGGCAGGATTCCGACTGCAACCCTGCGACCGTAGGCGGAGTGCTCGGCGTCATGTACGGTAAAAGCGGCATCCCCGCTTTCTGGAGAGAACCTTTGGACGAAATATGGGATCTCGACTTTGAAGGCACCGACGTATCGCTCGCCAAAGGTTCCCGGTACTCCTACAACCAGGCGCTTCAGCTCATAGAAAGGAACGGAGGCAAAGTTTCGGAAAACGAAGTCAGCATCCACTCCGCAGCGGTGGAAGTGCTTCCTCTGGAACAGAATTTCACGGATACATATCCCATCTTCCGCGACCAGAAGGACGCCTGGATGGAGAAAGAATACACTTTCGACTTCTCCGGCAACGGGTTCTGCATCTGGGGCAATCTTGTTTGTCTTCGCGGAATCAGCAAAGGCTACGCCGACCGGGTTGCAAAGAAACACGTCGGATCGGAGGTTTTCGCACTTGCCGAAGAGGATGATCCCTATGTTGCCGAAATAGAGGTATGGATAGACGGAGAACTGGATCAGATTTCCGTTCTGCCCATGCAGGGGACCTCGCGCAAACTTGAACCCGCCTGGAAGTATCTGCTTCCGGAAGGGCGTCATACGGTCCGGATGGTATGGCGCAATCCAGACCCCTCGCAGTATCTGCTACGCATAAACGCAATACAGTATTATTCAGAGCATCCCGTGCAGGATGTGTATTATCACAACTGATATGAAAAGATTAAGCATAGTCCTGTTTTCGCTTTTGGCGGTGGCCTGCACCCGCAACTCCATGGAATATGGGATAACCATACGGATGAGCGAAGATGAAATGATGGACCGTATCCGCGGCGGCTGGTTCGCACAGACCATCGGCTGCACATACGGAGGCCCTACCGAATTCAAATTCAAGGGCGGTCTGATCCAAGATGCCGAGCCCATCTTCTGGAGTGACGATTACATAAGTGAAACTTTTGTAGAAGATCCCGGTCTTTACGACGATGTCTACATGGATCTCACTTTCCTCGAAGTCATGGCAGAACTCGGAATCGAAGCTCCGGCATCGGAATTCGCAGACCGCTTCGCCAATGCCCCCTACAAACTATGGCATGCCAATCAGGCGGCGCGCTACAACATCCTGAACGGACGCGGAGCCCCCGAATCCGGACACTGGAAATACAATCCCCACGCCGATGACATCGACTTCCAGATCGAGGCCGACTTCATCGGCATGCTCACTCCTGGACGCCCGAACGATGCCGCTGCCATCGCAGACAGGATCGGACATATCATGAACTATGGTGACGGATGGTACGGAGGCGTGTTCGTGAGCGCCCTGTACTCCCTCGCATATATTTGCACCGACATCCCCACCCTTGTCAAGGAAGCCCTCAAGACCATTCCGGAAGGCACCAAGTTCAGGAATGCAATAGAAGACGTGATCAGGTTCCACTCGAAATACCCGGACGACTGGAAAGCCTGCTGGTTCGAGATCGACAAAAGGCACACCTACGACGTAGGTTGCCCGGAGGGAGTATGGAACGGATTCAACATCGACGCCGTGATCAATTCCGCATACGTGGTAATCGGTCTGCTTTACGGAGAAGGTGATTTTGAAAAGACCATGGAGATTTCCACCCGCTGCGGGCAGGATTCCGACTGCAACCCGGCATCTGCCGCAGGCATATTGGGCGTGATGCACGGCTACAACGCAATTCCGGAGAAGTACCGCAAAGGGGCCGACGCGATTGCGGATCTCCCCTTCCCCTACACCACACTCAGCCTCAACAAGGCATGCGAAGAGAATCTCAGGCTGATGAAACAGACAGCCGGGTGCAACGCAGAAGGCGGAGAACTCATCTATACTACTGAAGAGCCTGTGGCTGTCAGGTTTGAGCAATCCTTTGAAGGAATCAAGCCTGTAGGCAAGATTGTGTTGAAGAAACGTTTCTCCGACACTCCTCTCACTCTCGAGTTCGACGGAAACTCGATAGTGGTGGAGGGAAGCGTGGTAAAGACTGGACATGACGATTCCGATTACCGCGCACGGATCCAGGCATTCCTGGACGGAGAAATGGTAGAAGAATTCGTAATGCCTCACGACTACATAACGCGCAAGTATGAGGTGTTTTCGAAGTACTGCTTCGGCAGCGGGCACCACACGCTGACGCTGAAACTTTTGAATCCTCACAAGGATTACGAGATTAATGCACAGGAAATGGTAATCTATGATGAAAACTAGACTCAGTCTGTTTTTTGTGGCCATGGTGCTCGCCACCACATGTGCCTGCAACGGAAACAGGGAACACAATCTCCCTGATATAGATCCCGTGCCTTTCGAGCGATACAGTTCCAATCTTACATTCAACAGCAAACTGCTCGACATGGTGATCAAATACGACATACTGCTGCCTGAAGGTTACGACAAAGACACCGATAAAAGCTATCCCGTCGTGTATGCCTTCCACGGTTACGGCGACGACAACACTTCCTGGAACGGGCAGTATATGAAGGGAGAAGCGAAAATCAAGTCGCTTGAAGCCGAGGGGCTGGAGCCTATGATTTATGTATTCCCCATGGGATACACAAGTTACTGGTGCGACCGCTATGACGGCACATTCCCCTATATGACCATGCTGGCGCAGGAATTCATCCCTATGATCGACAAGACATACCGCACAAAGGCCGACCGCGGGCACAGGGCGACCATCGGTTATTCGATGGGAGGATTCGGAGCTATGGTTTTCGCCATGAAACATCCCGAACTGGTATCGATGAGTGCACCGCTCAGCATGTCTTTCCGCACCGACGAGCAATACATGAAAGAGTCCCAGAACGGCTGGAACAACCAGTGGGGCAAGGTTTTTGGAGGAGTGGGGGAAAGCGGCCCCGGCAGACTTACCGATTATTACAAGGAGCACTGCCCGCTGCACCAGTTCACCTCTGCAAATAAAGACAAATATTCCAGCGTACACTGGTTCCTCACCTGCGGCGACAATGAAGAGCAGTTGCTGATTGCCAACGACGACCTGCACGTGCTTATGCGTGACAATGGCTATGATCACGAATATCGCGTATGGGACGGAGGTCACTCCACCTCATATTGGAGGGGAGCGATGGAAGAAGTTCTCCCCTGGTTCTCATCCATCATGGCCGGAGAAGGCGACTGGCAGAAAACCCTTAAGGAAGTCAAGGTGCCCGAAAACGTAAGTTTCAGTCCGAATGGAGTATTCGAGACGAAGGCTTATTCAGATGCGGGGCACAAAGGCGGTGTCGCCCTGTACATGTTCCACGACGGACTGTCGGAGAATCTGGTGAAAGAAGCCATTGCCATACTGCAGGATGGAATGGCTCTCAAGAAACTTGTGATCCTGCCTTGCGACACTCAAAAGAAAAAAGCTTCCGAATGGGTGGACTTCTATAAGAATACCTACCCTGCCGATTCCCGTCAGGCCATTGCCATTGGCAAAGCCGGAGAATCCGTTTACAAATGCATTGACCTTTTCAGTGCGCTATACTGCGAAAACGCCGACCTTGGCGCTTCGGTGACGGCCGACAAAAACATTTTCTACTATATCGGCCAGTGCGACGAAGGTTCCGGATACGGTTCCGCAAACGCACTCTACAAATCCTGCAAGGAAAACGAGGCCGAATTCGAATACAGATGCCGTAACCATCTCGACGACGCACGCACCGATCTGCTTACAGGCATTGCATACGTGAAATCCAATTTACATAATATTTAATCAATCAACCTTTTAAGTTCAAACATCATGAAAAAAGTATTTTATGCTTTTGCACTCCTTGCAGTTGTAGCAGCTGCATTCTCCGGATGCAAGAAAGTCGACAATGACGAAAAGAAAATCGTCAAGCGCCTCACCATGTGCGGTGACCAGTGGGACAAGTACTACTTCACCTACAACACCGACGGCACCATCAAGGAAGTTGACCGCAACAAGATGGAAGACGGCAGCTGGGAAAGGACCTGGACATTCACTTGGGCAGGCAAGACCGGCACTGCAAAGTATGTGAAGGAAGGTGAAGAGAAGGGTGACTGGACATTCACTCTCGGCGACAACGGTTACCTGGCATCCTGGGCAAACGAATGGGGTGACACCTGGGGATTCACCTACGACAAGGACGGTTATCTCATCAAGATTGAGCGTACCGACAAGGGCGCAGTCAAGGCAAACTGCACCTGGACTGCCGGAGACCTCACAAAATGGTCCCGTTTCAAAGATGACGGTTCTGAGGAATGGAAAATCCAGACTTTCCTTCCTGATGAGAATGTTGCCGGCATCTTCGCCGACGCATGCGACAAGGCTGGTGTAGACCGCTGGATTTTCGAAAGCGGTTTCTGCGGCAAAGCTTCCAAGCACCTGCTCGACCAGGCCGGCTGGGAAGGCTCTGAGTCTATCGCCGTGCACACCTACGTAAAGGATGCCGATGGTTTCGTTACCAAGGTCAACAAGGTATACGGCACCGACGATCCCGAGGTCTACGAGTATGCCTGGGAGGTAGTAAAGTAACAAATCCAGCAGTTCTCCATAAAATAGCCGGGCCGGTTATCAGCCTGGCTGTTTTTTTTGTACATTTGTAGACAAACCCATCAGATTATGGCAAATCTATTTGATATCAAGGGTCGCGTGGTCGTAATGACCGGCGCCTGC
>CAMOIZ010000031.1 GCA_946616385.1 uncultured Bacteroidales bacterium
CGTCCCTCAGGGGGAGTACCTTCGCCCGTCGCAGTTGCGTAGCAGAGCGGCAGCACGCCGTCATTTTTCAGGAGGACTATCCCCTCGCGGGCAGCCTCCAGAGAGGTCTGCCTGTGCTCCGGAATGGCAGCGAATCCACGCTCGGAAGGAAGCTCGGGAATAGGATTCTCGAAGAGCCCCAACTCGAACTTCGCCTTGAGAATCTTTCCGGCCGCCTCATCAATACGGCTTTCCGGAATGCGCCCGCTCCTGACGCCGTCCAGCACCGACTCGAAGTAATTCGGGCCCTGCATGTGCATATCGATTCCCGACTCCACCGAAACCTTGAAAGCTTCATCTTCGCTGGATACCCAGTGATGCATGCTGTGAAGGCGCTCGATATCCATCCAGTCGCTCACGATGAATCCGTCGAATCCGAGTTCATCGCGGAGAACATCGTTTATCAGCCAGCTGTTCCCATGGCAGGGAATGCCGTTGAGTTCATTGTGTGCGGTCATCACGGTGGCTACGTGCCCTTCTTCTACGGCCACCTTGAAAGGAGGAAGATGAATCTCGCGCATCTTGCGCTCGCTCATGTCCATGGGAGAAGCGTTCAAGCCGCCGAAAGGCTCTCCACCGCCTATCAGATGCTTGGCACAGGCCATGACCTTCCCTTCCGAATAATTGCGGTCGCGGCCCTGAAGCCCCCAGATACTGTATTTGCCCATCTGGGAAACCAGCCAGGGATCTTCGCCGAAGGTCTCCCCCATCCTGCCCCAGCGGGCATCGCGTGCGACATCGAGATTAGGCGCAAAAGTCCACGCCATTCCCGTCATGCGCATTTCCTCGGCCGTCTGCGCACCGATCTCTTCCATTATCTCGGGATGGAAGGTGGAGGCCAGGTTGATATTGCTCGGATACACGGTGCAGCCGGCACGGAGGCCGTTCCCGTGTATGGCATCGATGCCGAACAGAAGAGGGATTCCCAATCTGGACTCGCTTGCGAGTACCTGCAATTGGTGCGCCTCCTCTCCGGTCAGCACGTGCATGAACGATCCGACCTTGCCGTCGCGGATGCGGTCCGCGAGGTCGGGATTGCCGAGATTCCCGTCGGAAGCGTCAATGTTCTTATACGGCGAACCCTGATCCGGCGGCACATAGCAAGGACCTACATACTGGCACATCTGGCCTATCTTCTCCTCGAGAGTCATCTCCTTGAGAAGCAGTTTCGTGCGCTTTTCAGCGCTCAAAGAAGCATCGTGCCAATCGCCCGAGGAACAGGCGCCAGCAAGCACGATACCGGCTATCAAGAGATACCTTTTCATTATAATTGGATTTTCAGATTTGCACTTTCACGTATTCCTGTCTTTATGGCGGGAACTTTCAGGGTATTGTCTTCCCAGGTCCAGTCCTTGGTCCGGGCGCCGTTCACAAGCACTTTCCTTGGCTTTGACGTGCAGCGCACCTCGAAACTGTAGTTGCGCGCATCGGGGATGCCTTCGTAAGTGCCTTCCACAGGATTGACTTTGATATCCACCGCCTTCCCGTCCTGCCTGCACTCGAAGAGCGTCGAAGAAATCGCCCCGTTCTCGTATGCGTAGCTCTCGCCGTCATCCTCATACATCGTGAAACTGCTTTCTCCGTGAGGATAGACCTTGATGATGAAGTCGGTCTGGGGCTTGCTGCCTATGAATTCCACTTCCGGCTGGGTGGGCACTATGGCGCCGTTGCGCACAAAGAACTGTCCGGCACGATTGTAGGGAATCTCGCAGGTAATCTTCTCCCCCTTGCTGTCCACAAGCTCTCCGGTCCAGACGTTGATCCACTCCCCTGCCGGGAGATAGATATCGTTGCTGAACGCGCTCACGCAGTACTGGCGGCCGAACATATACTGGAAAACCATGTCGTCGCAGTTGCGGTCGTCAGGGAACTCGAGAGGCATGGAGCGCACCATGGGCATGCCGGTGAGCGCACCCTCCAAAGCATTCGAATAAATATAGGGGATGAACTGGTAGCGGAGATTGATGTAGAACTTGTACATCTCCTTCTCGACTCCGCTGTAATAGAAAGGCTGCATCATGCTGAACCAGCTGTTGACCTGAAGCCAGGGGAGGAAGACTCCGAAGTGAAGGCCCTGCATCTCCTGCTCGCGGGGGACGCTCATCACGTCGCAGCTGAGATTCATGAAACCGGAATTGCCGAGGTTATGCTGGTCGAAGAGGGCGATGATGCCGCCACCGTTGTCACCGCTATTCGCGGCTGTCCAATGCTGGCTGCCGGCCCATCCGCCGCAGTAGTGATGCCAGCTGCGCTTGCCCGTATGCTCCCGGGTCATGGATGCCACCTGCTTCACGAGGAGAACCTGGTTCAGATTATGCATCTCCTTGTCGGAAAGTCCGTTATGATATTTCCAAGACGGGTGTTCGTCGATGGTGCGGGCCGGATCCAGCTTGAATCCGTCCACTCCCATGTCCATGAAATTTGCCAGATGGTCGGGCCAGTGCTCCAGCCCGGACTGGGGGCGTCCCTCGCGCGCGGCTATGAGGTCCTCTTCGATGATGCTGTGGTCGTATTCCTCACAGAGCCAGAGCCCGAGATGAATACCCATGCTGCGGAGTTTGCCGACGAACAGACGGGGATAGAACTTCTTGGGCATCTTGTCCTGCAGCCAGTAAGGCTCCGGGGAGAACTTGTCGTAGTTCCAGCGTTTCTGCGTAGAGAAATCGTAGCGTTTTTCCATCCACTGAGGCTCGAGCCAGAAGAGGTCGACGGGCACTCCCATCTGACGGAAGTTCGCGGCGTCGCTGAGGATGGCCCACTGGTCCTCACGCATGTTGGGGCCGAAGGCGAATCCGTAGGCCCACTTGGGAAGAACGTAGGTGCGTCCGGTGATCTGCGTGTAAAGATCCAGCACGGAAGGCATGTCGGTACCCGCCATCAGATAGAAATCGGCGGTGCCGGCCGTATTGTAGATGTTGAACCGGTCGGGATCGGTGAAACCCACATCGAAGTGGCACTTTCTGGTGGTGTTGTCGAACACTCCCCATCCGCGCGAGCTCATCATGAAAGGCATGGGGATTTCCGTATGCTGGTAGGCAGTCCACATGCGCAGCATCTCGCCCCTGTGCTGTATGTGCTCGCGGGAGGTGCTTCCGCCGCCATAGAAGCGCTCGCCCTCCTCCATGCTGAGGCTGATGATGCTTGCGGTGGCGGGATCTCCTGCCTCGGCCACGTCGCGCTTGTTCTTCGCATTGGTGTCATCACCGATTATACCGTCGTTTTTTGCCACCACGAGGCCGCCGAACTTGTCGATCACGGCTTCGGCAAGCGCCTTGACTTCCGCGCTGCCACCCTTGTGGAATACTATCTCACGGACTATGGAATCACCCTTGGAGTCCTTCAGGCAGATGGTCCCCTTCGCCTTGTCGATGACGATGCCGGCAGATGCAGTGCTCACCGTAAAGAAGCCGCCTTCGTCTTTTACCGTTTCTCCAACTGAAGGCCAGTCGGTCCTGACAATGCCATACCGGTTCAGCAATGCCTCGGGGAACTGCCCGTCGGGGCTGATGCAAATGCGGAAAATGTCACCTTTGCAGGCTTCGACTCCTATGGTCATGCCATTCTCGAGGCTGACTTTGTGAACAGGGTTCGCCATTGCGGGCAAAACTGCAAAAAGGCTGATGATGAATGCAAACGTTTTCTTCATATCTGAAATGTTATTCTGCGAAACTTACGTTGATACCCGGATCTTTCCTGGCGACTTCGGCCATTTCATCCATATTGAAGCCCACCTTGCCGGTAATGAACTCGGGCACATTGTACGATTCAAGCTGCCGGGTATAGTGCCAGGAGTTTTTCTGTGGAAGCAGAAAAGCCTTTGAAGCAAAACCGTCTTCGTCTATATGCGAAATGTAAAGCCTTGAATAGAGGCCGTCCAGCCTGCGGCTGGCATAGATGATCCAGCGGCCGTTGCTACTCCAGCAGTGATAGCTTTCCGTATCGTCGCTGTTTGCGCCATCCAGGGAGATGTCGGCTCCGGTGCGAAGATCGATCACGTGAAGATCCGAATCATGATGCCATATTCCGAAGCAGCCGTAGTCCGTTTCGGTGAAGAGCAGGAACCTGCCATCGGGTGAAACGCGCGGGAGAGTGGCTCCCCTGCCGCTTTTCCATGCGCTGTAGACAGTGTCCACCTTTGTGCCGAAAGACTTGTTCTCGGCATCGAAATCGATGGAGCAGATGCTGTAGCGGATGTCTTTGTACCCTCCCGGCACTTTCTGCGCAGGAGACGAGCAGAAGAAAAGCTTCCGTCCGTCAGCCGAAAAGGCGGGGAAAGTCTCGAAACGGGTGGAATCTGTGATCAGACCGGTAGTGAATACCTCGTGATTGCGGGTATCATACATCACCACATCGGAGACGGAATCATAAACCTCTATCCTGTTCCTGTCCGTAGTGTGGAAAAACTGTGCTATGTCGTTGACGGAGAAGGCGATGAAACGCCCTCCTGGATGCCATCTCGGATATACCAGAGCGGAAATCGTCTTAGGAGTTTTCGTGTTCAGCTTCTCTATCTTCCCGTCCATCCATGTGTATGTCCCGCCGTTCACCGCGCGCATGTGGAACATCATCCTGTCAGGATTGCGGTTGCAGAAAGAATGGCAGTTCATGCAGTTGTCGCCCGTCTTGTCGTTCGTTATGATCGGGGTCTGTTCGAAAGATTCGAGATTGCGCTGGTAGAGCCCCATCCTGTACCATGTCTCGTATCCCGGAGGTATCAGGCGGTAGGCTACGAATGGATCGATCTTGTCGGCGCTGACGTGTATGACGAAGGGCTTGAGCCCCTTCCATCCGTCTTCTTCCCGGACGCACACCTGTGCCCGTATGTCCTCACCGGTGGCGGTAAGGGTGCGCCATTTCCTGATGGGGATATCGAATTCGGGGCCTTTTATACAGACGGTCACATCGCCCGAAGACAGGATCAGGGCGGTTTTTCCCGAAGGAGCGTCACAGCGGAAATTCAGAGGTGCTATATTGCAAGGGACGGTCACATCGGAATAATCGGGGAAAACGGCGGGCCGGGAGTCGATTTCGCCGGAAAGCTCTATTCCGCCGCCGCAGGACCAAAGGAAAACGGGCAGGACGGCTGCCAGTATAATCAACGGACGTTTCATAGGCTTGTGTTGACTCTCATGATATAATACCAGAAGGTGTCCTTGTACTTGTCTTCGGACAGACCTGTTTCGAGACGCGTCTTGAAATCACGATACTGTTCATATATCTTCTTGCTGACACCCATCTTTTTCCAGTAATTCCGCTCAAGTTCCGACAACATGCAGGCGGCTTCCGCAAAAGACCTCGGCAGTGCAGGAAGGGAAACGGTACCGTAGAATTCGTCGAGGAAAGCCTTGAAGGCTTCCATGTTGCAGTCGAGAAGATACATCACTCCAAGGTACTCGGCAGTGATCGTATGAGTTGGATTCTGCCGCAGAATGTATTTAAGGTCCTCTTCTATGCCTTCCGAAAGGGCGATCCTGTCTTCTTCGAGCACGCACCGGCGTTTGGGGCCAAGCACGGGATCGGCCTCCACGGCGGCATCGTTCCCGAGCATGTTCCTGTACCGTGAGCAGTCATAGCCGTCGCTTTCAAGGATGTCGATGTATTTTTCCGCAACCTTCCAGGCACCGTAAATCAGGTTCGTCTGCACAAGACGGATGAGCATCTCGGGAACGTATTCCTCCTCCGCCACGACATTGGCTTCGAAGGCCATACGCTGCGAATATGCGATATTTCCCATCGCAAAAAAAATGTCGCTCGAAATCCTTCCGACCTCTTCGGTCCTGTTCCACTCCGGAATCAGTCCAAGGGAAGTCGCCTGGGTGTACTTGAAAAGGTCCTCCGCCAGGCGTCCTGTCTGAGCAAGGGCGAGATTGAGTTTTGCAAGTTCCAGATAGTTAACCTTGAACTCGTCATTTTCGTAGGTCGCGATCACCTTCTCCCAGTCGGTCGAAGGCAACTGCCTGGTCGAGCACGAACAGGCGAACAGGAACAATATGGGTATACAGAGTCTGAAAAAATGCATTGTGGCAATTTTCTCGTAAATCTACGAATTATTTTGCATTTTTCGTGGCTTGCCATTAAATTTGTAGGACATGAAAACACTAACCAGGATTTTTCTGCTCTTGCTGGCCGGATGTGCGTCCGTGGCTCTGCACGCCAAAGACTGGCACGCCACCGACTTCGGGGCAAAGGCAGACGGACACACCCTGAACACCTGCGCTCTGCAGGCCGCAATTGATCATATTAGCGAAAATGGCGGAGGAAGGCTCATTCTCTCCGGAGGCGACTTCGTCTCGGGGTCCCTCTATCTCAAAAGCGGCGTAGACCTTCACATCAGCGCAGGATCCCGCCTTCTCGGGTCCCTCAGCCCCTGGGATTACATCAAGGATCCCGTTGCAGGATGGACTGCGCTGCTGCTCGCCGTAGGCCAGAAAGACATTGCGCTGAGCGGCAACGGAGAAATCGACGGACGTGGGTTTGAAGTCGCGAACAATTATGTGCAGTCCGTACATCTTGGGCTGATCGAGGACGCCCTTGGGCTGGACAGGCTGGATGCTCCCAAACGCCCGGAAAACATCCATTTCTACCGCTGCGAAAACGTCAGCATCACGGATGTCGCCATCAACCACCCCGCGTGCTGGAACCAGCAGTATGACCAGTGCCGCAATCTCCTGATAGAAAGGGTGAAGGTGGATGCCAAATGCTACTGGAACAACGACGGCCTCGACGTGGTTGACTGTTCCGACGTCATCATCCGCGACTGCGACTTCGACGCTTCCGACGACGTGTTCTGTTTCAAGAGCCACGTCCCGTACGGGGTGAGCGAGAATGTGCTGGTAGAGAACTGCCGCGGACGGTCGAGTGCCAACGGCATCAAGTTCGGAACCGTCACAAGGGGCACATTCCGTAATTTCGTGTTCAGGAACATAGAGATCTACGACACATTCCGCTCTGCGATCACCATCGCGAGCGTAGACGGGGCCACCATAGAAAACATAGAGGTCGACGGACTTCGCAGCATCAATACGGGCAACCCCATTTTCCTCCGCACCGGTTCCCGTAATGGCGGCGCGGCACCATGCCTGCGGAACATCGTAATCCGCAACATGTATGCAGAAGTGCCTTTCGAAAAACCGGATGCCGGCTATATGTACGAAGGGCCGGTAGAGGATCTCCCCCGCAATGTGTGCCCGAGCGGCATACAGGGCATTCCCGGACTTCGCATACAGAACGTGCTGCTGGAGAATGTCGAAATACATTATCCCGGAAAGGCCGATGCCTCGTATGCCTTCCGCGGCACTTCAAAAGCGGAACTCGAGGCCATCCCCGAACTTGAAAAGAGTTATCCCGAATACTCCAACTGGAAGGAACTCCCTGCATGGGGATTCTATATCCGCCATGCCGACGACATCACTTTCAAGAATGTCAAGATTGTCGTAGAAGACGAGGATTACCGCCCCGCCGTTGTCGCAGACGACGTCAACGGCCTCGACCTCAAGGGCCTTACAATAATCCAGAAAAGCGCTCCGAAGGGGAAGAAACAGACGGTGTTCAACAAGGTAAGAATATTCAATTTATCCAAATAATCAACAATGAAGAAATTGCTCAAAATTGCTTCGGTTCTGGCTCTCGCCCTGATTTCGGTCAGCGCAGGCGCCAAGGACTATCTGGCAACCGATTTCGGAGCCAAGGCAGACGGAAAGACTCTCAACACGGCATCGCTGCAGGCAGCCATCGACTACATTTCGGACAACGGCGGCGGAAGGCTCGTACTGAATGGCGGAGACTTCGTATCCGGCACAATCTATCTCAAATCGGACGTCACCCTGCACATCGAAGAAGGCTCGCGCCTTCTTGGATCCCTCAACCCCTGGGACTATGTACGTGATCCTGATGCGCAGTGGACCGCTTTCGTTTTCTCGATCAAGCAGAAGAACATCGGAATCTCCGGCAAGGGTGAAATCAACTGCCGCGGATTCCTGGTAGCCACCAAGGGCGTGGATTACTGCCATCTGGGCCTGATTGACGATCCTCTCAGGCTCGACCGTCTTCAGGAAGGCAAGCGCCCCGAGAACATTCATTTCTTCAAATGTGAAGGCATCACCGTCAAAGACATCACCCTGCGCGATCCCGCCAGCTGGAACCAGCAGTACGACAAATGCCGGAACATCCTCGTGGACGGAGTGAAAGTGGATGCAAAATCCTACTGGAACAATGACGGCATCGATATCGTCGACTGCTCGGACGTCGTCATCCGCAACTGCGACTTCGATGCGGCGGACGATGTTTACTGCTTCAAGAGCCACAGCAAGGACGGTGTTTCCGAAAACATACTCGTAGAGAACTGCCGCGGACGGTCGAGTGCCAACGGAATCAAGTTCGGAACCTACACCCTCGGCAAGTTCAAGCATTTCCGTTTCAAGAACATCTACATCTACGACACATATCGTTCCGCCATCACGATTGCCACCGTGGACGGAGCATCCATTGAAGATGTGGAAATCGACGGACTCAAGAGCATACATACCGGCAACCCCATTTTCATCCGCACCGGCTCCCGCCGTCCCGGCGAAAATCCCTACATGAAGGACATCGTCATCAAGAACGTTTATGCCGAAGTTCCTTTCGAAAAGCCCGATGCCGGTTACATGTATGAAGGCCCCGTGGAGGATCTCCCCCGCAACGTATGCCCGAGCGGCATCCAGGGTATCCCCGGAATGCCCATCCAGAACATTACTCTCGAGAACGTCGAGATAGTTTATCCCGGCAAGGCCGACGCCAACTACGCTTTCCGCGGTTCGTCCAAGGCCGAGCTCGAAGCCATTCCCGAACTTGAAAAGAGTTATCCCGAGTTCTCCAACTGGAAGGAACTCCCTGCATGGGGATTCTACATCCGCCACGCCGAAGGAGTGAACTTCAAGAACGTCAAGATTACGGTGAAGGGCGAGGATTACCGTCCGGCCATCGTTGCCGATGACGTTAACGGCCTCAACTTCAAGGGCGTGCAGATTTTCCAGGAGAATACTCCCAAGGGAAAGAAGCAGATCATAACCAACAATGTCAAGAAATTCAAAAACAAGAAATAATGAAAAAGATAATTGCGATAACAGCGGCTGCTCTTTTGTGTATTGGCAGCTTTGCACAGGGAAAGGAATATCTGGCATCATACTTCGGCATCAAGAGCAACGGAGAAATCGACAATACGACCAGTATCCAGAAAGCAATTGATTTTATTGCCGAAAAAGGTGGAGGCACCCTGACGTTCTCCGTAGGACGCTATCTCACAGGCGCCGTGTACCTCAAGAGCGGAGTCAATATCAGGCTTGATGCCGCTTCCGATATCATCGGTACCGACAACATCTACGGTTACAAAGGGCAGAAGGCGATCTTCAATGCCATCGGTGTCGAGAACGTAAAGATTTATGCAACCCGTGGCAACGGCGTCATCGACGGTCGCGCAGACCTCGTCCTCAAGAGCTATAACGACCAGAAAGCCAAGGGCTACCTGAACGAGTCGACTCCGGTCCCTACCCTGCTTTATTTCGAGAATTGCAAGAACATCAAGCTTCAGAAGTTCCTGTATCGCAATCCTGCAACTCCCGGGAAGTTCTATGAAGCCGTCAACAGCGACGTAACCGTGGAGGGTTGCTTCACCGATACCAGAGACTGATGAAGAGAGTGATACTGGCAGCGGCGCTGCTGGTTCTTGCAGCGCTGCAGGTTTCCGGGGAGGAATGGAAGGCCCATTGGATTTCCAGGGCCTACTGCGCCGGTACCGGCAACACCTGGATAGCATTCCAGAAAAAGCTTGATATCCAGGATGTTCCGTCAACTCTCCCCGCAAAGATAGCAGCGGATTCCAAGTACTGGCTGTGGATCAACGGCGAGATGGCCGTGTACGAGGGCGGGCTCAAGCGAGGGCCGGCTCCCGGTGACGGTTATTACGACACGGTGGACATAGCTCCATATCTCAAATCCGGCCAGAACGTCATTTCGGTTCTGGTATGGTATTTCGGACGCAACGGATTCAGCCACATGAGCAGCGGGATGCCCGGCCTGCTTTTCGAGGCTGAAGGCGGCGGTGTGCAGATACTCTCCGACGACACCTGGGATGCCTGCGAGCATTTTTCCTACGGAACGGCGTCCGGGAAGGCCACCAATTACCGCCTGAGCGAAAGCAACGTGCGTTACGACGCCCGCAAGTTCAATCCCGACTGGTATAAAGGAGGGAAAAAGATGGGAAGCGCCTATGAAATCGGCATAAAACCCGGGGATCCTCCCTTCGGAAAACTTGTCCCCCGTCCCATCCCGATGTGGAAAGACCATGGACTTCGCGATTACGAATCTGTCCGCCGCAGCGGCGACACACTCATCTGCCACCTGCCCTACAACGCCCAGTTCTCCGCTTATATGGAGCTGGACGCCCCCGCTGGCAAAAGTATTTTCCTGCACACCGATCACGACTCCATAGGGCCCGAGAAGTGCATGCATGGAGAATACATTACCCGGAGCGGAAAGCAGGTCTACGAGCATCTGCCTTGGATGAACGGCGAATACATGTATTACATCGTGCCGGAAGGGGTGAATATAACCCGCGTCCAGTACCGCGAAACGAGTTACGACACCGCCTTTTCGGGTTATTTCCGCTGCGACGATCCGCTGCTGAACGAATACTGGCAGAAAGCGCAGAGGACTTTGCTCGTCTGCATGCGCGATACCTACATGGACTGTCCCGACCGCGAACGTGCACAGTGGTGGGGAGACGAAGTGCATGAACTCACGGAGGCCTTCTATGCCTTGAGTCCGTCTTCTTGGAGTCTCGCCCGCAAAGGCATACTCGAACTTGCGAACTGGGCCATGCCCGACGGATCGATGTACGCCCCTGTCCCCTGCTCCAACTGGTTCAAGGAACTTGCACAGCAGAGTCTGGCTTCCGTAGGCTGGTTCGGCTTCCACAATTACTGGCTCTACAGCGGAGACGATTCTTTCATCAAAACTGTTTATCCCGCCCTGCACAAGTATCTTCACGAGACCTGGAAGGTGGATGAAAACGATCTTCCTATAGAACGCACCAAGGGATGGAACTGGGCGGATGCCGGCAGGGATATCGACAAGACGGCTCTGCTGCACCCCTGGTACTACCTGGCGCTGAAAGGCGAACAGGCCTTGGCCGGTGAAATCAACAAGATCGACGATGTGGGGGTAGACGAGGGAATGATGGACAGGCTCAAGGAGTCCTACAACAAACTCTTCTGGACCGGCAGCTGCTACAAGACGCCGGGATACGAGGGTCCCGCGGACGACCGCGTCCAGGCTCTTGCCGTCGTATCCGGCATAGCAGGCCCCGACAAATACAATGCGATCATGAAAGTCATGGAAGAAAGGCAGGAGGCGGAGACATATTTCATGCGCTATATAATCGACGCTTACTTCATAATGGGGCGGCCCGACAAGGCTCTGGAGAGGATGCGCGCATACATTCCTTCCGTGATGAAGGAAGAATACTCCACCCTCTGGGAGCACCGAAACCATATAGGATCCAGCAACCATGCCTGGAGCGGGCACGGCATCATTCACGCAGGGCAGCGCATCGCAGGAATCGAACCTTTGAAGCCAGGTTTCAAGGAATTCAGCATTA
>CAMOIZ010000032.1 GCA_946616385.1 uncultured Bacteroidales bacterium
TAACAATTTATGTTGATATTACCTTATGGACCGGCAAAGCGGCAAAGGGTCATCGGCATGGGTTCGTTGACAATCGGTTGACGGAAATTCCAAAGAAAAACCGCAAACCGATTGATTAACAAAGGGTTTGCGGGTTTTGCCTGTGGTGCTGGGAAGAATCGAACTGCCGACACAAGGATTTTCAGTCCTTTGCTCTACCATCTGAGCTACAGCACCATTTTGCTTTTGGGATTGCAAAGATATATAAATTTGACGAAGTCGCAAAAAAAAATTTATCTTTCTTTTGCTTGTTGCAAATTCTCGCAATTATGATTATTATTGCATTTGAAAAATAGTATATGTACATATCAAACCAATAAATCAATCAAACATCATGAAAAGAATTCTTGCAATTGCACTTTGCGGAGCAGTCATCTTCTCCAGTTGCTCTTCCATGAACAAGGCCGGTAAAGGCACTCTGTTCGGAGCTGGCGGCGGCGCAATCGCCGGCGCAGCCCTCGGTTACCTCATCGGCGGAGACCTCAAGTCTGCAGCTATCGGTGCAACCGCAGGCACTGCAGTAGGTGCTACCACCGGTGCCGTCATCGGCCAGAAGATGGACAAGAAAGCAGAAGAACTCGCTGCCCTGAACGCCAAGGTTGAGACTTTCGAGATCAACGGTCTCGAAGCCATCCGCGTCACTTTCGACAACGGAATCCTCTTCAACACCAACAGCACCACCCTCAGCCCTGAGGCTCAGAAGTCCATCGAGCAGTTCGCCGCTGCAATGGTAGACCTTCCCGATACCGACATCACCATCTGGGGCCACACCGACAACACCGGCACCGCAGCTGTCAACGAGCGCATCTCCAAGCAGCGCGCAGCAGCCGTCGAGAAGTGCCTCGCACAGGCAGGCCTCAAGAACAAGATCGTCGCTGAAGGCAAGTCCTACGATCTTCCCGTTGCAAGCAACGATACCGCTGAAGGCCGTGCCCAGAACCGCCGCGTCGAGGTCTACGTGACCGCCAATGAGGCCATGATCAAGGCAGCTGAAGCAGGCACCCTCAAATAACAGTGTCCGCACAGCACTATATCAAGGTAATACTCCCACTCCGCCTGGAGTGGGAGCCTTGTTATATCACGGACGCAGACCTCCGGGCCGGGGACCGCGTCGCAGTCATATTTGCCGGCAGGAGAGTCATAGGAGTGGTTTCCGATCCCGACGCCACCCCGGACATCGAAACCTCCCGCATCCGGCCCATACTTTCTGTCGAAACCGGGTTGGACCGCGTCAGCCCGGAAGAGATCAGCCTCTGGCGCTTCATCGCAGACTATTACCTATGCACCATAGGCGAAGTTTTCAAGGCAGCATATCCGGTGCTTAAAACAGCATCGGAAGAGACCAGAGTCCGGGTTTCGCAGCGCAAAGCCAGGCTGGAAGAACGCACGATCGCCCTTTGGCAGCAGCGAATCGCCAAATTGAAGGAGAGACTGGATGCAAAGGATGCCGCCCTTGCCAAAAAGCATGGCGACGCCGTGCGCGGACGGCTTGAAGAACAGCGCAGAGCCATTGCTTCCGCTCTGCAGGATGCAGAAGACCGTCTTGCCTCCTTCAGTGCGCATCTTTCTCTATCCGAAGCTGATTATTCCTCCCTTCTTCAAAATCTTCCGCAGCAGCCGCTCTCTCCCCTATTCCTTCAGACGCTTGCTTCCGGCAAGCCGCTTCTCTTCAAATCGGCTGCAAGGGAGGAAGTATACCTGCAGGCTTGCGCCATGCAATTACGGAAAAACCGGAACGTATGCATCCTGGTAAATGAAATAGCACTTGCCGGCAGGCTGAAGGACAAACTGGAAGGGGCGTTCGGCGACCTGCTCCTTGTATATCATTCCCAGATGACCAGGGGTGCGCAGAGGCGAATAATGGATGACATCCGTTCCGGGAGACCCTATGTGCTCATTGGCACCAGATCCTCCATTTTCCTGCCGCATCACGAACTGGGACTGATCATAGTTGACAACGAAGAATCAGTCTTCTACAAACAAAGCGATTCCGCGCCCCGCTACAATGCAAGGGACTGTGCAGTGCAGCTGGCCCGCATCCACAACTGCAGCATCATCCTGGGCTCCTGCTCCCCTTCTCTCGAATCCTCACTGAATGTGCGCTCCGGAAAGTACTCCCTTTTCGACCAAAGTTCCGAAGGGAAAGAACTGCATCCAGGATGCAGATTCACTCTCGTGGATATCCGTGCCGAAATAAAGAAAAACGGCATGCAGGGCCCTGTTTCCCGGATATTGTCCGCAGCGTTGGCAAGAAGCCGTAAATGCGCCATCATAAGAGGTTTTGAAAAAGTCGGAGAGCTGGAAGGGTTGCAGGCCGATATTTACACCATCCCACAAGCGGCGAAATCGGATCTTGGAGAATACGACCTGGTAGCCATGCTCAATGCGGACGCACTCTTCGACGCAGGGGACTTCCGTTCCGACGAGCACGCATTCCAGTATCTTGAACGGCTACGCAGCATCTGTCCTGTCGTTATCATACAAAGTGCCCAGGCAGCTCATCAGGTGTATCATATTCACTCGGCCGAAATCCTGCTGGAAGAGCGTCGTGAGTTCAGTCTTCCGCCGTATACGAGGCTTGTAGATCTGCGTCTTTCCGGCGGCGCAAGCGCATCGGCATTGTGCAAGGATTTGGCATCTGCCGGCTTCCGCGTGATGGAGATGCCGGAGTCCGTGCGGGTGATCCTTCCGCGCGACAAGCAGCTCCAGTCTGGTAAAAAGAAACTCCGGAATGTCGTTGAAACATTCCGGAGCAATTCCAAATCAAACGTCATTATCGACGTCGATCCACTATAACTTACTCAGCAAGTTTGTAGATAACAGGGAAGGTGTAGGAAACTGCGACAGGCTCGCCGTTCTGCATACCGGGAGTCCATACAGGAGAAGAAGCGACTACACGTACTGCTTCTGCATCGAGTTCGGGATCTACACTCTTGATAACCTTGATATTCTGGACACTGCCATCCTTTGCAACCTTGAACTTGAGAACAACGCGGCCTTCGGTGCCGGCGCTCTTCGCAGCCTCAGGATAAACGATCTGGCTGTTGACCCACTTTGAGAAAGCTTTGTTTGCATCTGCACCCTCGAAGAGAGGCTTCTGCTGAACGAGGATGAAAGGTATTTCTTCCTCTACGGCTTCCTCAACTGCATCAGCGGCTGTTTCTGCAGCTTCAGCGGCCTTTGCAGCAGCGTCGGCAGCAATCTGCTCGGCTGCGCCTTCAACGATTTCTTCAGCCTTGTCAGCAGTTTCAGCAGCTACCTCTTCTACAGCGGCTTTGTCAAGGGCGGGAAGTTCGATTCCGCGAACTTTGAGGAGAGCGTCGATATCTTCTTCAGCGACACCATTGTCTTCAAGAGCCACATCGTAAGCGTCGGCGAAGATTGCGTCGAGTTCTTCATTGTCGGTGATTCCGAGGTTTTTGATGACGGCTTCCTTGGCAGCGAGAGCTTCCTTGATGGCCTCGTCATTGCCGGATGCGACAGCTTCTACAAGTGCGTTTGCAGCTTTTGCAGCTTCGGCGGAAATAGTTTCAGCAGAGGGTTTCTTCTGGTTGCAGGCCACTACGGCAGCGGCGATTGCAAGAATAGTGATGATTTTTTTCATATTAATGATGGTTTTGGTTTTTCTGCGTACAAAAATATTAAAAAAATATTTACGTTGTTCATTTTATGCGTATTGGCTGGTCATCATAGAGCAAATATCGCTTTGCCTTGCGTATCCACCGCTGCTCCTCGCTCTTGACATGCTCTTCCACTATGTCGAATGTGATACTCCCCCGCAGGTATTCCGCCATCACAGGATCCGCCAGACGGCCGAAAAGGCTGTCGGAAATCCTGAACTGTGAATATCTTTCCGAGAAATAACGCATCAGCTGCACCGTGTGCAGAAGCGAATGATACCTGGTCCCTGGTGTGAGCACGAACTGCCATCCGAAGCACTGTTCTCCTTCGTAGAGCCCTGCGAGGGGAACAAAGGTGCAAGGCCGGGCCAGCACCCCTTCGGGCACCGGCACAGGATTCCCGTCAGGTTTGATGAACGGGGCGCCTATGATCTCGTATGGTCTCACGGTACCCAGACCGGGATTCACATTGGTATCCGTCCACAACTTTCCTCCACAATAGAAATACGGAGTGAACACGCCGGCGAAGTCGGATGCCGGCGGGATCATCCACGGCATCAGAGTGCGGGCAGTGTAGGCGACATCGGCGGAAATCACATGCAGGGATATCTGCGATCCGTTCTCCCCTGCATACATCTGCGCAAGTTCACCAAGGGTCAGGCCATGCCTGTGCGCACAGGCGGGAGTCCAGACGTCGGTCTCGCCTGCAGGAAGAGTCCCTTCCACCTCGCGTCCGGCAGGATTGGGATGATCCACAATATACAGGGCCGGTGGATCCTGCATCGACGCCAGCGTGGATATCAGTCGCAGCACATCGATCGTAAAAGGGAAGTAGCGCGACCCGGCATCCTGGATTTCCACCACTACGGCATCCAGGGCGGCAAGATCACCGACTTCAAATGAGATGTGGGCCGTTCCTGGCTGGGATTCCTCCCCCGGCATGAATATGGCCGCGAGGTTTCCCCTTTGCCGGAAGAGATCGTACAGATAGTTTCCTCTGGATGCGTCCCAGCAGGCCGGAGTGCAGAACACCCCGACCTTGCCTTGCAGCAGGGCCTTGTCCAACTGATCCCCGATTGGAGTTGTGCGGAACGAAAACATTCTATTCGCCTATTATCTTCTTTGCAAGGGCCACCACCTCGTTGCCGAGGGCTTCCGCCCGTTCGGCAGTGGGGGCCTCGGAATAAACGCGGATGATGGGTTCCGTGTTGGAACGGCGCAGGTGGACCCACTCGCGGGCAGCCTCGAAATCGACCTTGACGCCGTCGATGGTATTCACTTTCTCGTTCTTGAAGGTCTCCTTCATTGCTCCCAGAATCTTGTCGATTAGGGCGCTGTCGCTGAGGTCGATGCGGTTCTTGGCAATGAAATACTGCGGCAGGGTTTTCTTGTACTCGCTGACTTTCAGGCCGTTGTGTGCAAGTTTGCTGAGGAACAGCGCAACTCCCACCATGGCATCGCGTCCGCAGTGGCTTGCAGGGTAGATGACTCCCCCGTTGCCTTCTCCGCCGATCAGGGCGTCCACTTCGTGCATCTTGGTGGTAACGTTCACCTCGCCTACGGCAGAAGCGTAGTAGGTGCCTCCGTGAGCCTCGGTAACATCGCGGAGCGCGCGGCTGGAAGACAGGTTGGAGACGGTCGCGAGATTCTTGCGGCCTTTCTTCACTGCCTCGTCGAGCAGATAATCGGCCACCGCCACAAGCGTATACTCTTCTACGAAAGGCTCACCGTTCTCGCAGATGAAGGCGAGGCGGTCCACGTCGGGATCGACGCTGATGCCGAAATCCGCCTTCTCGCGGACCACGGTCTCGCTCAGATCCACCAGGTTCTTGGGAAGTGGTTCTGGATTATGCGCGAAATCGCCCGTGGGCTCACCGTTTAGCGTAATACATTCAACGCCAAGCTTTTCCAGCAACCTGGGCATGATTATACCGCCCACCGAATTGATGGAATCCAGCACGACCTTGAAGCCGGCCTTGCGCACAGCTTCGGCATCTACCGTTTCCAGGGCGAGAACGGCATCGATGTGCTCGTCCGTAAAGTCGTGCTCTTCTATCTTGCCGAGTTCATCGACATCGGCGAAGTCGAATTCTCCCTTCTCGGCGCAATCCAGGATGGCCTGGCCCTGAGCCGCAGTCAGGAACTCCCCGCATTCGTTGAGAAGCTTGAGCGCATTCCACTGACGGGGATTGTGGGATGCCGTTATGATGATGCCTCCGTCGGCGTTTGCGAAACGCACGGCAAGTTCCGTGGTAGGAGTCGATGCGAATCCGCACTTCACGACATTCACTCCGCATGCGACAAGGGTTCCGCATACAAGGTCTTCGACCATGCGGCCGCTGATTCGGGCGTCGCGCCCGACTACGACTTTGTATTTATCTGCATTGGGAGCCTTGCGCTTCCGAAGTTCGCTGCAATATGCATAGGTAAACTTTACGATATCGACAGGGGTGAGGGCCTCTCCGGGCACTCCGCCTATGGTACCCCTGATTCCGGAAATAGATTTGATAAGTGTCATAAGCACAAATATACAAAAAAAGCGATGACCTTGTCACCGCTTTTTGTTTATCCTGTAAAGAATTACTTCTTTCTTGCCTTGTATCTCTGATAGAACATATCAACACGGCCGGCGGTGTCGACGATCTTGGTCTTGCCGGTGTAGAACGGGTGAGATGTGTTGGAAATCTCGACCTTCACGAGGGGATATTCAACTCCGTCAAGAGTAATGGTCTCCTTGGTGGTGGCGCAGCTCCTGGTGATGAACACGTCCTCGTTTGACATATCCTTGAAAACTACAAGACGGTAGGATTCGGGATGGATTCCTTTTTTCATTTTACTTGGTTTTATAGAAATCTTGTAGTGGGTAGGAGAATCGAACTCCTATTGCGAGATTGAGAATCTCGAGTACTAACCGTTATACGAACCCACCGTTAGCATTTGGGACTGCAAAGATAGATATTTTTAGAATACCTGCAAATTTTTTTATTATTTTTGTAGATATGAAAACTGTAAAAAAGATTCTGATCATCGCGATCGTCGCTCTGCTGCTCATTGCAGGAGCCTGGGTATTCATCCATTTCTTCTGGGTATTCGGTACCGGCGTCAAGGCCGGAGAACTCAATCAGGTAGTATACAAGGGCTGGGTATGGAAGACATACGAAGGTCGTCTGATCATGAGCGGCTTCAAGAACGACAAGAAAGGGGCAGGCCTGCAGAGCAACGAGTTCACATTCTCGGTCGACAAGAAGGCGGAAGGGCGCAAGGCTAACGGCGCAGTATATTCCGTGGCCGATTCCCTGATGCGTTGCAGCGGAAAGATGGTGCAGGTCAAATATAAGGAGTACCGCGGAGCTCTCCCCTGGCGTGGAATCCAGAAATTCGTGGTATACGATATCCTCAGCGTTTCCGACCCGGCAAGAGTCAATACCATCCCCATAGCAGCCGAAGAATAATGACGACTCTGTTTCTCGCAGTTCTGCTGCAAGTGCTTGCCACCCGTCCGGCACAGACCGATGGCAAAACCCTTACCATGCGCGACGCCGTGCTCGGGGGGCATCTTTATCCCGCCGGCAAGGCCTGGCACTGGGAAGGCAACGATCTCAAGGAAGGCCGTGCCCGATACGAAAAAAAGACCTGGACTCTCCCCAAAGAAGATGGTGAAGGGATTGTGATCGGGGAAAGCGTATCCCGCAACGAATTCGGCATCAGCGGAGGAGTCTTTCCCTCCCCTTCCGGAAAGTATCTGGCGGTATACCGCAAGGATGAGAGCGCTGTCTCGCAGTTCCCTCTTCTGGACATCACCACCCGCACGGGAAGTCTCGAGCAGATACGCTACCCCATGAACGGAATGGCGTCCGAGCGGATTTCCCTTCTTGTCTGCGACACTCTGGGGAACGTGATTTCGACCATTGTCCCCACGGAATTCACAGACGAGCGGTATCTCACCTGCGTAACATGGGGCCCGGACGACAAGAACATATTCATACAGGTACTCGACCGTGAACAGCATCACATGGTGCTGAACCAATACAGAGCCGCGGACGGTTCGTTCGTACGCACCATCCTTTCGGAAGAAAACGAAGCCTGGGTGGAACCGCAGGAGCCGCTTCACTTCATCAAGGGCAGATACGATTTCATCTACGACACGGACAACCGCAACGGATTCCGCAGCATGTATCTCTGCGACACCCTCGGAAACATCCGGGCCCTGCCTACAGCCACTGCCGACCAGCACTACGTTGCGGATGACGGCAGGTGGGTGTACTACACATCAGCTGAAGTATCCCCCATCGAGAATCATCTGTTCCGCATAGATCTCGGCAATTATCGCTCGGTGCCCAAGGTACGCTTCAAGAAGCCCCAGCGCCTGACCTGGGAAAGAGGATGGCACAGGGTAAGCCTGTCTGAAGACTGCAGCCGTTTCATCGACAGCTGGAGTTCCTTCGGCGTGCCCGGGAAGGTGGAGGTCCATTCGACCGACGGCAAAAGCTCCGAACTTCTGTATGAGGCTCCGGACCCTCTCGCTGAATACGCGACATGCGAGGTTGAACTCGGCACGACGCCTTCCGCGGACGGCAATTTCATGAATTATTACCGGCTCTACAAGCCACTTGGTTTCGATCCTTCGAAAAAGTATCCGGTAGTCGTTTATGTATACGGAGGTCCTCATTCGCAGATGGTCCAGAACAGCTGGCTGGGAGGAGTGAGAATGTGGGAAATGCTCATGGCGCAGAAAGGCTATGTGGTTTACGTGCAGGACAACCGCGGCACATCCAACCGTGGAGCGGCCTTCGAAAAGGCCATCAACCGCCAGTGCGGGCAGGCCGAGATGGCCGACCAGGTGGCGGGTCTGCGCGAACTCATGAAGCAGCCCTGGGTGGACACTGAACGCATTGGCGTGCACGGATGGAGCTACGGCGGATTCATGACCATATCACTCATGACAAACTATCCGGACATTTTCAAGGTCGGCGTCGCCGGCGGGCCCGTGATAGACTGGAAATGGTACGAAGTGATGTACGGCGAGCGTTATATGGACACTCAGGCCACCAACCCCGGAGGTTTCGCAAAGACATCCCTGATAAACAAGGCAGCCGATCTCAAGGGCAAGCTCCTGATCTGCCAGGGCGCTATCGACAACACGGTAGTATGGCAGCACAGCCTCAGCTTCGTGCAGGAGTGCATCGCGAACGGCGTGCAGCTGGACTATTTTCCCTACCCCCGTTCCGAGCACAACGTGCGAGGCATCTGGAGGGTGCATCTCATGGACAAAGTAACTGATTATTTCGACCTATATTTATGAAAGAATACATCGAGCAGAACAAGGAAAGGTTTTTTGAAGAACTGTTTTCCGTATTGAGGATTCCGTCCGTCAGCGCCAAGGCCGCGCACAAGGACGACATGCGCCGTTGCGCTGAAAGACTCGCCGTGCTGCTGGTGGAGGCAGGAGCCGACGAGGCCCAGGTGCTCTCCACCGACGGCAATCCGGTCGTTTTCGGCAGCAAGATCATCGACCCGAAGGCCAAGACCGTGCTGGTATACGGGCATTATGACGTGCAGCCGCCGGAGCCTCTGGAACTCTGGCGCACAGACCCCTTCGAGCCCGTGATAGGGCCGGATCCCGCAACCGGCAAGGATGCCATCTGGGGGCGGGGCGCAAACGACGACAAAGGCCAGCTTTTCATGCACATCAAGGCTTTCGAGTATCTGCTTGCGAGCGGAAAACTGACTCACAACGTCAAGTTCCTTTTCGAAGGCGAGGAGGAGATCGGCTCGCCATCGCTTCCCGCCTGGATGAAGGAAAACAAGGCTCTGCTCAAGGCGGATATCTGCCTGGTGTCCGACACCACCATGATTTCCGACAAGGTGCCTTCCATCAACTGCGGGATGCGCGGTCTGAGTTATCTGGAAGTCAAGGTCACAGGCCCGAACAAGGACCTGCATTCCGGGCACTACGGCGGTGCCGTGGCAAATCCCATCACCACCCTCTGCGAGATGATAGCCACCCTGCACGACGAAGACGGACGCGTGGCCGTCCCCGGCTTCTACGACAAAGTAGTGGAACTCTCGAAGGAAGACCGGGCACAGCTCGCGCGTGCCCCCTTCGACCTTAAGGAATACAAGGAATTCCTCGGCATCGCCGAGGTGAAAGGCGAGAAAGGATACACCACCCTCGAGCGCACCGGAATCCGGCCCTGCCTCGACGTCTGCGGCATCTGGGGCGGCTACACCGGCGAAGGTGCCAAGACGGTACTCCCTTCCGAGGCTCACGCCAAGATCTCGATGCGCCTGGTCCCGAACCAGCGGAGTGCGGAGATCACCAAACTCTTCGCAAAGCATTTCAAGGCCATCGCGCCCAAATATGTGAAGGTGGAGGTCAAGGAGTGCGAAGGCGGCGACGGCTTCCTCATCCCCATCAGTTCCGACGCCTACAAGGCCGCATCCAGGGCCATGGCGGAGGTTTACGGCATAGAACCCGTGCCCGCACGCGGAGGCGGCAGCATCGCCGTCCTTGCCGAAATGCAGAAGATTCTGGGCATCGATCCCCTCCTCATGGGCTTCGGGCTCGAACGCGACACCATCCACTCCCCCAACGAAAGTTATCTGCTCAGCCAGTTCTTCGCCGGGATGGAATCGATAGCAAAATTCTACGAATACTACAAGTAATATGAGAGCGGCAATTTACGGCGCCGGGTCGCTGGGAACGATCCTGGGCGCATTCATCACCCGCAAGGGAGGAGAGATAGATCTCGTCAACCGCAACGTGGCGCATGTGAAAGCGCTTCGGGAGAACGGCGCAAGGGTCTGCGGCACCATGGAATTCACGCAGAAGGTAAACGCGATAATCCCCGATGCGATGACCGGCAAGTACGACATCATCTTCCTGATGACCAAGCAGCAGCATAATGCCGAAGTGGTCGCATTTCTTAAAGACTTCCTTGCCGACGACGGAGTCATAGTCACTCTCCAGAACGGCATTCCGGAGTTGCAGATAGGCGAAATCGTAGGGCCGGAAAGGGTTCTGGGCTGCACCGTGGCGTGGGGCGCAACCATGCTGGAGCCGGGCGTCTGCGAACTTACCAGCGAGCCCGACAGCCTGACCTTCTCGCTCGGCAGCCTGGAAAAGGTTCCCAACAAACACCTGCCCGAAGTCAAGGCCCTGCTGGAAATGATGGGCCCCGTGGAAGTGGATTCGAACTTCATAGGCACGCGCTGGAGCAAGCTCCTGATCAATGCCGCGTTTTCGGGCATGAGTACGGTGCTGGGATGCACCTTCGGAGAAGCGGCCGGCGACAGGCGTTCCCGCAAATATGTGCAAGCCTGCATCAAGGAATGTATCGACGTTTGCGCAGCATCCGGAATCAGGATAGAGCCCGTACAAGGCAAGGACATCGTAAAACTTCTGGATTACAATGGCCCTGTCAAGAAAAAGATCTCCTACATGATCATCCCCATTGCAATCCGCAAGCACGCAAAGCTCAAGGCGAGCATGCTGCAGGATTTGGAAAAGGGCAAGAAAAGCGAGGTTGACGCCATCAACGGCGTAGTTTGCGCATCAGGCCGGAAAGCAGGCTGCCCTACTCCGGTGAACGACAGGATCGTGGAGGTGATACATAAAATCGAAGCCGGAGATTTGACCCCGGCTTTCGACAATCTGAAATTCTTCGATTAGATCCTCTTGAGGATTTCTTCCGTCTGTGCTTCGTAACCAGGTTTGCGGAGCAGGGCGAACATGTTCTTCTTGTAGGCCTCCACACCGGGCTGGTTGAAAGGATTCACAC
>CAMOIZ010000033.1 GCA_946616385.1 uncultured Bacteroidales bacterium
GAGGGTGCCGAGGAGGTTCTGCACGTGGTGCCCGACTTCGTGGGCGATCACGTATGCGTAGGCGAAATCACCGTCGGCGCCGAGCGATTTCTTCATGGATGAGAAGAAACTGAGGTCGATGTAAAGCTTCTGGTCGGAAGAGCAGTAGAAGGGGCCCATTGCTGCCTGGCCGGTGCCGCATCCGGTGGCGGTGGCATCGGTATAAAGCACGAGCGTGGGATTGCGGTAGGCACCGATCCCGGCGGCTTTGAAATATGCGCTCCAAACGTCCTCGGTGCTGGCGAGTATCTGGCGGGAGAATTTGGCGAGGGCTTCTTCCTCGGCGGTGAATTCACGCGTCTGGACCGTTTCGGTGCCGCCGCCCAGGCCGCCTGCACCGGCGACATTCTGCATTACGTCGCCAAGATTACCTCCCATCAGGAGAGTGATGAGTCCGACTATGAGCACTCCTCCGAGGCCGAGGCCGGTTGCTGCACCGCCGCTTAGCCTGCGGCGATCTTCTACATTGCTGCTTTCGCGGCGTCCATCCAGTTTCATAACTTTATTGCAGTTTGATAAACATTGTCGATTGTAAGATAGATATGGTAGAAGGCTTCGTCGCCGAGCTTGGAATAGCGGCCTACGAGAGCTTTGACCGAGGTCATCATATAGTCTTTTTCCAGGGCCCATTCAGCAGCGGATTTCGGGCGGAGACCGTCGCGGGTGGCGGCGAAAGACAGGAATTTCTGTTCCAGGCCGGCCGCGGCGAGATAACGCTCGAGCGCAGGGAAATCTTTTATCTTCTGCAATTCCGACTTGTGGGAATCGAAGTAGGCGGAAGCGAAGCGCATGGCGGTGGCTTTCTTGTTGCAGGCCAGATAGAAATCGGATGCGCGGGTGGTGTCGATGGGCACGAAGACGTCGGGCACGATTCCGCCTCCTCCGTAGACCGTCCGTCCGCCCAGAGTGTGGTATTCCTCACTCTTGTCGACCTTCACGCTGTCGGCGCTGAGCATCTCTCCGTCGCGGTAGCGGTAGTAAAGGTCGTAGGCATAATCCTCGCTGCTGGAATAGGGTTTCTGGATGCAGCGGCCGGAAGGGGTGTGGTAACGGGCCACGGTAATGCGCAGGCCGCTGCCGTCGGTGAAGTAGAGAGGTTCCTGCACGAGGCCCTTTCCGAAAGAACGGCGGCCGATGATGTTTCCGCGGTCGTTGTCCTGGATGGCGCCGGCGAAGATCTCGCTCGAAGACGCCGAATTCTCGTTGATAAGCACGTCTAGGGAGATGTCCTGCATGGTACCCTTGCCGTCGGCGGGATAGTCCTTGCGCTGCCTGTTGCGGCCTTCAAGATAGACTATCTTTGCACCTTTGGGAAGGAAGAGGTCGGCAAGGTAGAGGGCCTGGTCGAAGAAACCGCCGCCGTTGTCGCGAAGGTCGAAGATCAGGTGTTTCATGCCGAGCTTGCGGAGGTTCTCGCCCGCCTGCACCACTTCGGAGAAGGTAGTACGCGCGAATTTGCTGAGACGGATGTACCCTGTGGTGTCGCTCACCATGAAGGCGGCGTCCACACTGTTCATGGGAATCTTGCCCCTGGTGATCTCGAAGGGCACTTTTTCTCCGTCGCGCAGGACGGTCAGCATCACCTTCGAACCCGAAGGACCGCGCATCTTGCGCACCATGCTGTCCTGGGGGAACTTGACGCCGGCGATGTCTTTGCCGTCGACTTTGAGGATGCGGTCGCCCGGCTGAAGGCCTATCTTCTCTGAAGGGCCGCCGGGGATCACCTCAAGCACTATGGCGGTATCGTTGGGGACGTTGAACTGGATGCCTATGCCGTCGAAGTTGCCCGCAAGTTCGGTTTCGCTTTCCTCCAGCACTGCCGGGGGCATGTAGACGGAGTGGGGATCCAGAGCGCCGAGGGCGGCGGTGATGGCGGCGTCGGTGACAAGCTTGCGGTCGATGGTGTCGACGTAGTTTTCGTCGAGCGACTGCAGCACGAGGTTGAGTTTGCGCCAGTCACGGAATTCCGTGCGTAACATGCGCTTGTTCTCGGTCGCCTTCTGGAAGGTGAGCACGGAAAGCACGCCGACAAGCACGCCCAGCAACGCGATTATGACCGATGAATACTTCTTCATTCCACTTCTACTTTTTCGACCTCGATACCGGCGCGGCGGAGCAGCTGGATGCCGTCGTCGAGACGATAATCCTCACTGTAGACCACGCGGCGTATACCGGCCTGGATTATGAGTTTGGAGCATTCGATGCAAGGGGATGCCGTGACGTAGAGCGTGGCTCCTTCGGAGGAATTACCGGACTTCGCAACCTTCGAAATCGCGTTGGCTTCGGCATGGAGGACATAAGGTTTTGTAACATTTCCGTCCTCGCACTCGTTTTCAAAACCTGAAGGAGTGCCGTTGTAGCCGTCTGAAATGATCATCTTGTCCTTCACCAGCAAAGCGCCTACCTGGCGCCGCTTGCAGTAGGAATTCGTGGCCCAGATCTTGGCCATGCGGATGTACTTGTCGTCGAATTTGTTCATTTGTTTCTCTGGTAAAGGTAACGTTTGATACTCTTCTTGGGAGTGCGCTCGAAATCTTCCGGCATCAGCTCGATTTTGCGGAGCTGGGCGTAGGCGGGAAGCAGCTTGTTGAATTCGGGCAGATGGGATATCAGCCGTTCTTCGAGCTGTTCGCGGTCCATGCCGTCGGTCTGCCCCTGCTGGTAGTCGGGGAAAATCAGCGCGGTAAGACCGCCGCCGTCTTCTATCACCAGCGAATCGACCACGTAGGAAGCGTTGTTGATGACGGCCTCGAGCTCTTCGGGATACACGTTCTGGCCGTTTGCACCCAGAATCATGCACTTGGAACGTCCGCGCAGGTAAAGGTATCCGTCAGCGTCCATCACGCCCATGTCGCCGGTCTTGAACCAGCCGTCGTTGGTGAAGCACTTCCTGGTTTCCTCCTTGTTCTTGTAGTAGCCGAGGAACACATTGGAACCCTTGATCTGCACTTCGCCCGGCACCTTGTGGGGATTGGAAGAATCGATGCGGATCTCGCAGCCGGGGATGGCCTTGCCGCAGGAGCCCTTGCGGGTGCGGAACCATTTTTCGTAGGTGATGATGGGGCCGCATTCGGTCATGCCGTAACCCACAGTGAAGGGGAAGTGTATCTTGCGGAGGAAGGCTTCGACCTCGGGATTGAAGGCGGCACCTCCGAGAATCACCTCTTCGAAACGGCCGCCGAAGGCATCGATCAGGCCGGTGCGTATCTTCTTCTGGATGGCCTGGGCCAGCAGAGGCACGTACATCATGGGCTTCGTGCGGTCGGCTATCGGCTTGAGCTGAGTCTTGTAGACTTTCTCCATGATCAGCGGGACGGCGATGATGATGTCGGGATGAATCTCCTGGAAAGCCTTCATTATTATTTTGGGACTGGGCACGCGCGTAAGGAAGTGCACGTGGGCACCTATCACCATCTCGTACATAAGCTCGAACATCAGGCCGTACATGTGCGCGGAGGGCAGCATGGCCACGACCTCGGAAGCGCAGGTCATCTGCGGCTCTGCGAAATATGCGAGGTTGATGTTGGTGTAGAGAGCCCTGTAAGGCAGCATCACTCCCTTGGAGAAGCCCGATGTGCCGGAGGTGTAATTGATGAGCGCAAGTTCCTCAGGGCCGTCCTCGTAGTAGCATATATCTTCCGGCTTGAATCCGGCCGGATATTTTTCGTTGAAGGTTTTGGTGATATTGTCGCGTACCGCTGTGAGAGATTCGCTTCTGGAATACAGGTAAGTAAAGTTGTTCATCTGAACAATTACTTCAAGTCCCGGCATTTCCGATTCGGTGAGGCCTTCCCATTCCACCTCGCCCACGAACAGCACCTTGGATTCAGAATGGTTCACAAGATAATGGACGTTTGCCGACTTGAACTCGTGCAGGATGGGCACTGGAACAGCTCCGTATGTGAGCGCGGCAAGGAAGCACACGCCCCAGTTGGCCTGGTTGCGCGAACAAAGCGCAACCTTGTCGCCCTTCTGCAGACCGCATTGTTCGAAGCAGATGTGCAGCATGGCTATACGTTCAGCCACTTCGCGGTATGTTAAGGTCCTTCCCTGATAATTGGAAAGGGCGTCACGGTCCCAATGCTCCTTGAAACTCTTCTCGAAAAGCTTGTTGACCGACTGGAATTTCACTTCATTTGACATATAACTCAGTCTTTTTATTATCGGACACGATGCCGAAATCATTGTTTACAAAATAACACTTGGCACTCTTTGGGATGCCACGGAACAGGGAATCGCCGGAAGGCAGCGCCCCTAGCCATGCGTTCACGTCGGCCTCGCTCCCGAGGGCGCTCCACCCGGAAGCGCTGGCGCAGAACGAGTCGTCGGCAATTCGGAAGGCCTCTCCGAAGAGGGCCGGCACGAAACCGGGGCAGGGATTCTGTGCGGCTCCGGCCGCCTTCACCTTGCCGCCTCGCAGCAGGAGCACTTCCCTGCCCTCCCAGCGCACAAGCACAAGCTCGCGGAGATTCTTTTCGGAAAGCCAGGTATTGGGATTCTTCCCGCAGCGCTTGCGGAGCCCTGCGATACGGCCTTTATATTTGGAGAGGTCGGACCTTACATCGAGGCACTCCTGCCAGAGTTCGGAATAGGCCTTGGCATCCTTGAGGGCAAGACCGAGCACGAAATCCGATGACGCAGGCACGGCGGACGCAGCCTTGCAGTCCCCCGCTTCAAGCCTTGCGAACAACTCCGCCAGATCCCCGATGGAGCCGTCGGAACCGAATTTAAGCGTTACAGAATCGAAAGAATATGATACAAAATCTAAAACCGTCCACTCGCTGATTCCGGCGACGAAACGGTTTAGTTCCTTCCGCACGAAGTCCTTCCTGAGGAAGTCTGCAGGCAGCCAGCGGGAGGCGGAGGCATTCTTCAGAATGATGGATCCGGCAGCGCCGCCTGCAAGCGCGAAGGCCCCCGGAAAGCCCTGGGCGTCCAAGACCGATACCCCGGCGCGGATGTGTTCTTCCGCCTCCTTCACCGCAGTCTTCGACGTGCTGAGGAGCACGGCGGCCCGTTTGGGAAGAAGATCGGCGGTGTAAAAGGCGTACAAACCTTTCTCCTCCGCCTGCTCCAGAATCTTCCCTACCGCCGCAGAAGTGTCGGTGGCGGGGCGCCCGGCGTCTATGCTCAGCAGCGGGATCATCGCGGCGCTGTAGTCGTACGAAAGAATGGCCTCTTCGTTTGCGAAGCGGCCGTAATCGATGCTGCGGAAAACGGATGTAGAATCGAGAAGAAGTTCAAGAGCGTGCCCCAGATGCCCGAAATGCGCCACTACAAGCGAACGCGAAGGGACGGTGCGCAGCAACGGCGTCGCTTCCCTCTCGGCCGGCTTTGTACACGCGAATAAAAGGATTGAGGCCAGGGCTATTATTTTTATTCTTCTCATCAGCCCACAAATATACAAAGTATTTTTACTATTTTTGTAACCATCACAAGCATAGCCATGAAGAAATTACTTACTTTTATCCTGATCCTGAGCTGCATTTCCACATCCAGTCTCGATGCAGCGCGCAAAAAAGCGAAACATGTAGTAATGATAGGCATAGACGGCTGGGCAGCCGAAGCTGTCCGCCGGGCGCCGGCAGAAGACCTCCCCAACATCCATTACCTCATGGAACACGGTGCCTGGACCCTTTCAAAGCGCTCCGTCATGCCCTCGGCTTCCGCCATCAACTGGGCTTCCATGTTCAACGGATTGCCCACGGAGATGCACGGATTCGACAAATGGAACTCCACGAAGGGCACAATCCCCTCCACCTCCGACAACGGGCACGGCATCCCTCCCACCATTTTCACCGTCATCCGCGAGCAGCTTCCGGACGCTGAAACCGGGATCGTCTTCGACTGGAACGGCATAGGCGCCGTCTGCGATACCAATGCCGTGAATTACTGGTACTACATCGGAACCTACGGAAAGAACAATATCCCCACGGAAAAATACACCGAGCTGGCAGTCAATTATATAAAGGAGAAGAAGCCGCTGTTCTTCACCTTCTACTACGGAGTGCTGGACCACACGGGCCACACCCTCGGATGGTACGGCCCCGAATACATGGCCTGCCAGAAAGAGCTCGACAAGGGAGTGGGCATGATAATCCAGGCCCTGAAAGATGCCGGCATCTTCGATGATACCGTCATAGTGATGTCTGCCGACCACGGCGGCACCGGCAAGGGCCACGGGAAATTCACCATGCTCGAACTCGAAACCCCCTTCATCGTGAGCGGACGCAAGATCAGGCAGAACTACGAATTCCCCATGGTGATAATGCAGTACGACACCCCCGCGATCATCGCCGACATCCTCGGGATAAAAATCCCCGAAGAATGGAGAGGACGCCCCGTCAAGCAGATCTACAAATAAGAACGAAGCTCGCCGGCGATTAGCAATTATATAAAGGAAACTGCAAAATTTTACATTGCATCTATTTCCAATTCAATGAAATAACTGCTTCCGTCCTTCATAGTCACGGCTGCCGTCACGGTATGCGGGCCCGCAGCGAGTGCCACTGAAGAGGCCTCGACGCTCTTGCCGTCGAAGCTCCACGACACGGATGCCGAAGGGTTGTTTTCCACTTCCACCAGTTCGAGTTTGAACACGCTTCCGGCGGAGTATACCCCGTTCTCCGGATTTGCTATCACAGGATAGTCCAGGCCGGCGGAAGGCAGTTTGACGGTGAATGTCACCACGTCGGAAGAATAGCTGATGGAACTGAGGGTGACATCGCTCTCCACGCCATTCCAACTCTTTGCAGTATAGCTGCTTACAGCCTTGCTTCCCGGGAAGGGGATCTGGGGTGCGTAGGAGGGATCGAAGTAGTAGTATCCGCCGTCCTTGTAGTAGACGTGCCCGAACATCAGGTCGTCCTGGCCGGCCGCAGCAACTATGTAGAAACAGGGGTGGCTGCCGTTTTCGTTGATGGCATTGTAATTCTGCCAATTAGTCCAGAGTTCCTCCGCAGTCACGGAAGTCCCGTCCACCTTGACGGAGCGCCCGGACCTGTCGACATGGTAGACTATCAGCCCGTGGGCATCCAGATACCTGTCCCATCCGTTGGAACCGCGACATTCATACACGAAGTACTCCCCTTCCGTGTCGGTAAGGGTCTTGTAGGCGATGTTGTCGTCCACCGTCGTGAGGGTGACGGGCCCGGACTTGTCGAAGGTGCGGAGGGCGCTTTCGTCGAGCCATCCGAGCAGTATGCGCTCTTCGATGTTGAAGTATGGAGGAGTGCGGCCGTCGTTATTGTAGGAGCCGCTGTCCATTGCGGAGAAGGTGAACAGGCCCGCGGACTGTCCGTTGGTATCGTAATCGGTGTCGTAGAAGTCCGGAAGGCCCATTGCGTGCCCGAATTCGTGGCAGGCGGTGCCTATCCCGCAAAGCTTGCCCTTGCTGGAACCGTAACCTATCAGTTCGTTGGTGCAGGCATACCTGTCTATTCTCTTTCCATCGAGGGTGATGGACTTGCGTGCGCTGCTGAGTTCCCACTGATGGGGCCAGATGGCATCTTCATCGTCGGAATCAGCCTCTCCGTATCCGGCATAGTACATGAACACCAGGTCCACTTCCCCGTCGCCGTCGTTGTCGTAATCGGCGAAGTTGATCTCGGAATCGAGCCCCTTGCAGCCGTCCACCACCGCCTCCTCGGCATACAGGTCGTTGCCGCCGTCGTCGTTCCCGCCGTAGTATGCCTTTGTCTTTGAGAGTTTTACAGGGCCGAACACATCGAAGACGGGCTCGAAAACCCCGTGGGAATTATCGTAATAGTAGTCGCGGGCGGAACCGGTGGCTCCGTTCACCGAATAGCCTTTCTGGTTCAGAAGGTTGCTGAATGCTGTTTTTGGATTCGACGTTGTGAAGGAAAGGTCGCTGAATTCCACCAGAATCACCAGGAAACGCTTCTGCCCGAGGGCTATCTTCCCGGCGGGAGCCCTTCGGGTGCGTGCGATTGCCTGACGGCGGATGCGGGCTGCCGCCCTTGCAGTCCCGGCGCTCACTCCGGCCTCGCGGTAGAAGCCGTCAGCATCTTTTTTCAACACCCGGCCCTGCGTGTCGGTAATCCAGTGCCCCCATTCGTCGCCATGCCGTATTATGCTGATGGTGCTTCCGTCCGGCTGGGTGCAGACTATCTTTCCCGGTTTGGCGGGAACGGCGAGCAGACCGGCGCTGCATATAACGGAAAGAATCAGTGCTGATATAATCTTCTTCATAGCTTTACTTCTTGATTATGAAACCATTGCCCTTGCCGTCACCGAACCACACCACGGAGCCGTCCAGCTTTGCTACATGCATGCGGAACGTGCCGGTGCGAAGTCTGGAAACGCCTTTCTTCCAGTCCAGGTTTATGTTCACCGCATCTCCCACGGACTCTTTTCCGCTGAAGCCGCTGATGCTCAGCTGCTCGTTGGTAGCGGGATCCGCCAGCGCGAATCCGCCAGCATAGCGGACGATCTGGTCACTGCCCCGCTTGTATGTCCTTGTATCCGACCCCAGGTAGCATCCGTACGCGCTCTTGGCGAGGATGGGGTCGGATGCGGGGTCATAGCTGGTTTCTTCCTTGTAGACCGCCACGAGGCTGACCGCGGAACTGGCGCCCTGATAGCAGCTGAAACGCGTGGCCGAAGCATTGTAGCAGATCACGGCGCGGGAGCCTGCATTGGCCTTTATGGTGGCTTCTCCTCCCGAAATGTCTATGCTCCACTGCGCATACTCATTCACCGTTCCTACCGTGCGGAGGTAGTTGGAATTCGCGCTCTGCGCCGCGAGATACTCTCCGTCTCCCACCTGCAGTTCCCATGCTCCCGCGCTGCCGCCGAGCGTGATTACCTGCACATCCTCCGAAGGATTGGAGATGCTGCCGCCCGAAACCGTCACCGGCTCGATGCCGCGGTAGTTGCTGTTGGCCTGGGGACCCATCGCGAAATCTCCGCCCGCATTCACAATCAGTATCCTGTCGCCGGCCTGCAGCGAAGATGCATCCGAAAGCAGCGTGAACACTCCTCCGCCGGGGACGGGCGTAACGCTCTTGCCGGCCTGGGTTACCTTCACGATCTGCGAAAGCTCGCCGGACGAGAAAGTGACCGTGGCCACCCTCTGCGCGGCACCGTCGTTGGCTGCGGCCGTGAGAGTGAAGATCTTGTCTTCCAGGGCCTTGGTGGAAGGATTCACGGTGAGCCATGCGGCATCGGAGGCGGCCTTCACGCTCACATTTGCCTTCACCACGAAGGGAATCTCCCCTCCCTCGGCATCCGCCCCGACCTCGGAAGACGTGACCACTATGGCATCCTTCTGGGCCTGCACGATCACTACCACATGCTGCTGGCCTTCCGCGTCGGTGTAAGTGAGGGTCGCCGAACGGGAATCATAGCCCGTATTTTCGGAGAGGATGACCTTGGTGCCGCTGACCGTCACCCAGCCGGCCTCCCCAACGAGGGAGAGGTTGGACGCCCCGCTGATGACTATGGAGCCGCCGGCGCTGTCGAGGGTGTACTCCTCCTTCAGCTGGACTCCTACCTCTACTATACGCACGAAACTGCTTCCGTCGCTGCCGTTCACCGCGAAGAGCACCTTGCCGGTCTTCGCGCCTTCGGGGATGCTGATGCTGATGCTACCCTTGTTGCCCTGGGGGCTGCTTATGGTCACCACCCAGGATGCGGGTTCGTAGCTGGAGATTTTATATGTAACTCCTTGAGGAACAATCACTTCATAGTCGGTTTTTGCGCTTCCTCCCTCGGTGATTTCCGAGAAGGGAGTTTCGTCGAAGAGGAGCTGGAGCTTCACTGCCGAAGCGGCCTTGGGTACGCTGAACGTGGCACCTCCCGCGAGGGTGAAGATCACGTTGTAGGGATCCGAATCCATGTCTATGGAAGAGATCAGTCCCGACGTTTCGGATGCGGCGTCGCCCACGTAGGTCCAGTTGACGCCGTCGAAGCTGACGTACCATTTTTCATTCTCGAGCTTGATCTGGGGAGTGGCTCCGTCCTTGCCGTCAGCGCCGTCTTCTCCGTTTGCGCGCACCTTCTGCCCGCCGGAAAACAGCCATTCGCCGTTCAGAGTCCAATACCAGTTGCCATCGCTGTCCTGACTAATGCCAACCGCCGGCTCCTTCCCGTCGGTGCCGTTGTAGACAATCTTCTCGAAAGTCTTGCCGCTGCCGTTCACAAGCACCAGCCTGTAGCCCGCGCCATCCGGCAGTTCGACCACGTCACTCACGAAATACTTGCCGCTGAGCAGCTTCTGGATGGCATCCAGCTGGTCGTTGATTTCTTTAACCTGATTCTCCAGAGCAGTAATGCGCTCATCCTGCCCGTCCAGACGTTCGTTGATTTCTTTGATAGAATTGCACCCCGCGAGCATGAGCCCCACAGCCGCAATTGCAAGAATAAAAAACTTCTTCATCTCGATTATTAGTAACTCGCGAAGTTAGCAAATAATCGGCTGATGTACAAGGTCTCATCAGTGCCCGACGGAGGCAACTACAAAAAGGGACCGGCGTTATGCCAGTCCCTTTTCGTAGCCTCTACAGGAATCGAACCTGTATTTAAGGTTTAGGAAACCTCCGTT
>CAMOIZ010000034.1 GCA_946616385.1 uncultured Bacteroidales bacterium
ACAATTCCAACCTGATCGACATAAACTCCGGTTCCGGCCTTGTGGCGGAAACAGTCGCGCCGGCAGAAAAACCGGCTGAAATCCGCCCGGAGCCTGCGAAAACTGTTGCACCGGCAGAAAAACCGGCTGAAATCCGCCCGGAGCCTGCGAAAACTGTCGTGCCGGCAGAAAAACCGGCCGAAATCCGCCCGGAGCCTGCGAAAACTGTCGCACCGGCAGAAAAACCGGCTGAAACCCGCCCGGAGCCTGCGAAAACCGTTGTGCCGGCAGAAAAAACGGCCGATCCTTTTGCTGCCATGGAATACGAAGACGCCCTCAAGGCAGGAAAGGGCCGCAACGCGCTTTCCCTTCTCCTTAAAGGCGGAACCGCCGGGAATAACGCTTCTGCGGGCAAACTGGCTCAGGCCGCTCCCGGCTCATATACCCAGAGCGGAATTTCGGAGACCAGCAAGTCTTCTTTCGGAATTCCGTTTGAAATCGGGCTCGGCGCAAGACTTCAGCTTACCGACAGGATCGCATTGGGCGCAGGTATCGACTATTCGCTTCTGACCCGCTCTTTCAGCGGCATCTTCACTCAAGGGCTCTCTGTCACACCTGGTGATTTCAATCATACCATTCAGTATATCGGAATTCCTGTCGACCTCTTCGTGGACCTTGTGCGTAAAGACGATTTCACCATCTATACGAACGTAGGCGCCGAGGCCGAGTATGCGATCTCCAACAAGTATCGCCTTCTTGGCACCGATACAGTCGTCAGCGGCAACGTGAAAGGTCTCCAATGGTCGGTAGGAGCAGGTCTCGGAGTGGACTTCCATCTCGGATCGAAAGTCGGCCTTTTTGCCGAACCGATGATCAAATATTATTTCGACTGCGGCCAGCCTAAGAGCATCCGCACCGACAAGCCCCTTCAGATGACCCTGCGTGCAGGCTTGCGATTTGAGCTTTAGCAACAGATATACAAGCACTTACCTATAGTCAAACAATTATTTTGGTTTTTACCCCCGGGTTTTACTCCCGGGGGTTTTCTTTTTTCGCATAGATTTGTGAGAAAAGACAAAGATCATGAAGGGTTTGCATATATTGATTCTCGGATTCGTCCTCCTGCAGTCTTGCGAGAAATATCCGCTGGCCCGCGTCTATCGGGTTCAGGTACTTGCCGGAAACACTCGCCACGATGGCGTAAGGGACACCACCGTCCATACCGAAGACGAGCCCTTTGCGAGGGTTCAGGATAAGGCCGTCTATGTGTCGGCGGTGAGTGTGCCCCAAACATACAACTGGCGGCGCGACACTTCCTATGGCGGGGTGACCTGCGAATTGCTTCTGTTCAAGAACGGAGACTTGGTCCAGTCGTTCAAAACCGGCGAGTCGGCGTGCATCAGCGCGGCCGCGCAGACGCACCATTTGCTTGGCGGACATCTGTATACCGAATACATAAACGGGCAGGAAACCGTAATCTGCCGCGACGGAATTGAGATCATCCGATACACCGGCAGAGAGATACTGCGCGGGCTCCTGGTTGCGGAAGACGGCGTGTATACTTTGGGTCTTGACAGAGACGAGGGAGGGTTCGCTTACAGGAAGGATGGAGGGGTACTGATCAGACAGAACAACTGCACGGTTTTCGGCGACTTCAACGATCCAGCCTGCGGCAGCACCGGAGCTCTTTATTATAACGACGGAAGCATTTTCTTCTGCTTCAGGACCGCAAGCGCCTGCTACTACGTGCGTGATTCCCAGCTGAATCAGGCGTCGTCGCCCGTCGGGGCGGCGCGTCTTCTGGACTTCCGCGTCTTCGGGCGCGACCTGTACTTCGTGGCCGACTATATGAATACCAAGATAGTTTACGCACCCAAGCGTAATTACATCCTTCCTGCATTGTTCCCATGGACCGACGCAAGCCTGCTATGCATGAATGGTGAAGTATGGGTGATAGCCGGTTCTTCCGGGTCGGGCGGAACTCTTTGCTGCAGAATAGAAGATCTACCGTCTGCAGGAACCGGCGCCGTGTTTCCCGGGAGCGACAATTTCATCTACCCCCTGGAAAAATCGACGTACGCCGTCGGCTACAGCAAGGGAAATCTGCGCGTGCAGGACTCCGGCGGACAGATTCTTTTCGCCCGCGATTCTTCATATTATTTCGGGAGGGCCTGCGCGGCGGGTGCCGGGAGAGATTTCTATGTGTTGGTAACACCAAGAGAAGAAGGCTCTCCACCATTTGTCTGGCACGGCGGAAAACGGGATGTTTACGACATCAACGGATATCTGACAGCAATAGAAGTGGAAATCAGTCTTCCCAGCTGACAACGCGGGATTCGTCCGGACGAACTTCTATGCTCACCTTCAGTGTCTCTTCCGGGAGCAGCTCCTCTATGTTTTCCGGCCATTCCATGATGCAGGTGCAGCCGCTGTCCATATACTCATAGAAACCTATGTCGAGGGCTTCCGAAGGCTTGGTGATGCGGTAGAAATCGAAGTGGAACAAGGGCTCTCCAGAAGCTGTGCGATACTCGTTGACTATGGCGAATGTGGGCGATGACACTGCGTCTGCGTTCACTCCCAAAGCCCTGCAGATCGCCGTGGTGAAAGTGGTTTTTCCGGCTCCCATCGGGGCGTAGAACGCAATTATGCGACCCGTGCCGACCTGTTTCAGGAATTCCTGCGCCGCACGGTCGATCTCCGAAAGATTATTAATGACAAGACTGTGTTTCATCGCAGGCAAAGATACAAATAAATAGGATTATGTTGATAAATATTGTGGGTGGCAAGTGCATCGGGATCGATGCGGTGCCCGTTGTGGTCGAAGTGAAGATCGACAGAGGTATAGGAATACATCTTGTGGGATTGGCGGATGCGGCCGTCAAGGAAAGTCTGCTGCGCACAGTGACCGCCTTGCAGTCGATGGACTTCCACATACCTGGCAAGAAGATAGTGATCAACCTCGCTCCTGCAGATCTTCACAAGAACGGCAGCGGCTACGACCTGCCGATCGCTCTGGGGATAGTTGCCGCTTCCGGGCAGAGGGATCTGCAGCGTATAGGTCAGTATCTAATAATGGGAGAACTAGGTCTCGACGGGTCTGTACGTCCTATTCCGGGGGCTCTGCCCTACGCAGAGATGGCCGTCGGCATGGGCCTTCGGGGATGCATACTTCCTGCCGGATCCGCTCTGGAAGCCGTCGAGTTCAGGCAGGCGGAAATCTATGGAGTGGACAATCTCTCCCAGGTCATCTCGATTCTTGAAGGAGAAGATCGTGAAGACCTGCTGATCTGGAACAGGGACCTTTATACGGGCAGGGAGGAATCGGGCGATGAGCTTGCCGGGTATATGGACTTTTCGGAGATAATCGGGCAGGAGGCCGCCAAGCGGGCTGCGGAGGTCGCTGTGTCCGGCGGGCACAATCTTCTTCTCATAGGCCCTCCCGGCGGAGGTAAGAGCTCGATTGCCAAGGCTGTCACCGGGATACTTCCTCCCATGACGCTGGAAGAGTCGCTGGTTACCAGCAAGATATACTCGGTGTCCGGAACCATATCCCGCGATGCCGGCCTGATCCGCCGCAGACCTTTCAGGGCTCCGCACTACAGCGCATCGCTTGCCGCCATCATAGGCGGTGGAAACGGAGGCAACATCGTGCCCGGGGAGATATCGCTCGCACATAACGGAGTGCTGTTTGCCGATGAGTTTGCGCAGATGCCCAAATCGGTGGTAGAGGCGCTTCGGGCGCCGATGGAAGACAGGAAAGTGGTGGTATCGCGCCTCCGAGGAAAGGTGGAATATCCGGCCTCATTCATGCTGATTGCAGCGACCAACCCGTGCCCCTGCGGATATTATGGCGACGGCGACCGTTGCACCTGCACCGTAGGGCAGCGTGTGGGATATCTCAGCCGTCTTTCCGGGCCGATTCTCGACCGTATCGATCTGCATGTTTGGATGAATCCCGTGGATACCCGCAGGCTCATCGACCGTCCGAAAGCAGAAAGCAGCGCCGCAGTTGCCGCTAGGGTGTCCGAGGCCAGGAAACTGCAGGCTGAACGCTTCCGTTCAGAAGGGATCAGTACGAATGCCGAAATGAGCAACGCGCAGATGGAAAAGTTCTGCCCTCTTTCGGACGAGTGCAAATCGTTGCTGGGCAATATTATAGACAGGCTTGGTCTCTCTGCCAGGGCATATTCCCGCATCGTGCGCATCGCCCGCACCATCGCCGACCTTTCAGGAGTGGCCGACATACAGCCCGCGCACATTTCCGAAGCGGCAGGCTACCGCTTCCTCGACCGTCGCAATTTCGGGGAATTGTAAATATAGTTCTATTTTGCAAGCGAAATCGCTCCGAAGACCCCCAGGGATGCGATCAGCATGATGAAGCCGGCGAGAAGTACGCCCAGCATTACGTAAAGCACGCTTTTCTTGAAGTCCATGTTCAGGAAGCTTGCCGCCAGGGTGCCTGTCCAGGCGCCTGTGCCAGGCAGCGGGATTCCAACGAACAGAAGAAGAGCCACATAAAGGCCCCTTCCGGCCTTTGCTTCCAGTTTGCGGCCACCTTTCTCGCCTTTCTCCAGGCACCAGCGGAAAAATCCGCCTATGTATTTCTTGTCTTTGCCCCATTCCAGCACCTTGCGGGCGAAGAGGAAGATGAAAGGCACTGGAATCATGTTTCCGATTACCGCCAGGATAAGCGATGGCAGCAGGGGAAGCTCAAAGCCCACTGCATAAGGAATCGCTCCGCGGAGTTCAATCAGCGGAACCATTGAAATAATAAAAACTATGATGTATTTTTTGAGCATCGTGATCCCGTTGGGATTCGAACCCAAGACCCACAGCTTAGAAGGCTGTTGCTCTATCCAACTGAGCTACGGGACCAGAAAGGCTGCAAATATACTAATTTTTTCTGGAAGCATTGCCATTCCCCAGAATGACGATGCGCATAACGTAAGACCAGACGCCGAGTACTATCACGAGCACGGCATGCAGTTCATGGCAGAGTGTCGCGAACAGAAGACCGATCTCCTCGGTGGTGCCGTAGAGGCCCATGAGCGAGACCTTCAGCAGATAATGATAAGCTCCGATCCCTCCGGGAACCGGTACAAGGGAGGCGACATTCCCGAGCGAAGCCACGAACAGGCCGTCGGCAAGGATCGCTCCCGACAGGTCGGGGATGGACTTCAGCACAAAGAAGCTCATCAGCATGTACATCACCCAGATCATTACGGAATACACGAGGAAGAGCACTTTGTTCTTGATAAGGGCGAAAGTCTTGAATCCTATCAGGAAGCCCTCCAGCATGTCGTTGAGCTTGCCGAAGAACTTGCTGCGGTCGCGCAACTTGCGAACCAGTACTATTGAGATTACGGCCAGAGCCAGTAGCGCTCCCAGCCCCCAGAGTATGATTGCATGCGATTGCAGGGGGTGCCAGATATTGTCGACGAAGAATCCTCCGAAGCGCCCCCATGCGAAAACCAGGGAGATAACGAACATCAGCACTATTGCAAGGATGTCCCACGCCCGTTCCATGATAACGGTGCCGAATATCGTCTCATAGGGAAGTTTTGCCGTCGTGAGCAGCGCGGTGCGGATAAGGTCTCCCGAACCGGGAAGAGCGATGCTCGCCATGCCTCCGATGTTGTTCGCATCCCAGACGCGGCCATAGTGTATGCTGTTGTCGAGAGGGTGCACGAGCTGGGTCCAGCGCAGGGCGCGGAAAACCAGAGCAAGGTAACCTGCTATGCAGAAGAGAACGATCCATCCCCAGCGTGTCGCCTTCAGGCCGATGAAGAATTCATGCCAGTTTATGCCGCGGAAGGCAAGGTAAACCAGCACTCCTGCCAGCCCGAACGACAGCATATACTTAAGGATATTGAGAAGGTTTTTCTTCACTGGGTGCAAAGTTAGTGAATATCCCGATATTTTTGATTATTTTTGTTACTCAATAGGTCGCTTTATGAAATCAATATTAGGAATAGGGAACGCCCTCACCGATATTCTGGCCATCCTGCCGGACGATACTCTTCTCAAGGAATACCATCTGCCCCTCGGCAGCATGCAGCATGTCGACATGGAAACCGGAGACCGCATCTGGTCGGCCCTCAAGGAGATAGGCGTGAAGTACGTGCCAGGCGGATCAGCCGCGAACACCATTACATGCACATCGATTTTCGGCATGCCGTCGGGTTATATAGGCAAGATTGGCGACGACGAGCTCGGTCAGCTCTTCAAGAGCACCATGGAACAGTTCGGAGTAAGGACGACCATGCTTCACAGCGACAAGTCCTCGGGTCGCTGCATGGTATTCATTACCGGCGCGAATGCCGAACGCACTTTTGCCGACTACATGGGTGCAGCCCTCGAGATGGGCCCCGACGACCTCAAGCCGGAATACTTCAAAGGCTACGATTATTTTCATATAGAAGGATATCTGGTTCAGAATCAGGATCTTATTGCAAAAGCGGTGCAGATGGCCAAAGCGGCAGGCTGCATAATTTCGATCGACATGGCGTCCTATAATGTGGTGGAGAGCAACAACGCTTTCCTGCACAACCTGATCGACAAATATGTCGACATAGTCTTCGCCAACGAATCGGAGTGCCGCGCATTCACCAAGGTCCAGGGCACGGTCGAAGGCATGCGCGAACTCGCAAAGCATTGCGAAACGGCGATCGTCAAGGTAGGAAAGGATGGCAGTTGGGTGAAGAAGGGCGAAGAAGAGTATTACATCCCGGCCTGGCCGGCCGAACCTGTCGACGGCACCGGAGCCGGAGATACCTACGCCGCCGGATTCCTGTATGCACATTCTCTTGGGATGCCTCTCAAGGTATGCGGAGAGATAGGATCGATCATCGCTGCCAAGGTAGTCGAGGTCGTGGGCACCAAGATCGATGTTCCCCGCTGGCGCGATGCCAAGAAAGAAATCAAGGAACTGATAGCCGCGAACAATGGCTAATCTGCTGATAAACACCGCGCTGCGCTTTCTCGGAAGCAAGCAGCCCACTTCGCTGATGCGCATGAAAGACATCAGCCAGGTGAGCGTGCTCCTCGATTCCGATTCCGAGGATGTGCTTGGGGCGGCCGACATCATCAAGGAGTACTTCGCGGGGAAGGGAATACAGCTGGTATTCTATCCCGTGAGGTCGAAAAAACTGATTCGCGCGCACAAAGACACCCAGGTTCTGCTGTCGCTGGTTCCGCGGAACAGCTGGCACCTCGAATATGTCGTCAGACGCAGCCGAGCCCGCTTCAAGATCGGCCGGTTCCAGCTTCCCGGAAATGTGTTCGACCTTGTGGTTTCCGATCCGGAAGGTGAAAGCTATCCCCAGGCCGAGGTCTTCGGCCGCATGATGGAATTGGTAGAGAATCTCAAATAGAATCCTGCCTGTTGATAAAGCAGTCGATGGTGTTCTCCATCAGCGAGCAGATTGTCATGGGACCCACTCCGCCCGGAACGGGGGTGATGACCGAGCACTTGGGTTCAACCGCATCGAAATCCACATCGCCGCACAACTTGCCGCTTTCGGGATCCCTGTTGATTCCGACGTCTATCACGACTGCACCCTCTTTTACCATATCGGCTTTGATGAATCTTGGCTGGCCTATGGCCACGACCAGGATGTCGGCTTCGCGAGTTATGCCGGCGAGATCGGCGGTGTGCGAGTGACAGATGGTCACCGTAGCATTCTCGTTGAGCAGAAGCTTCGACACGGGGAGTCCTACTATGTTGCTGCGCCCCACTACGACCGCTCTCTTTCCTTCGATCACCGTGCCGGCGGCTTTCAGCAGGCGGATGATCCCGCGGGGAGTGCAAGGTACGCAGTATTGGGGATTGGTTTCAGGCTCGGTACGCCTGCGCCACAGGGCGGCAACGTTCTGCGGATGGAATCCGTCCACGTCTTTTTCGCGGGCGATGGCGGCAATGATGCTGATTTCGTCGATATGGTCCGGAAGCGGCAGCTGAACGAGGATGCCGTCTACTCCCGGGTCGGAGTTCAGCCGGTCGATGCAGGCGAGAAGCTCCTCCTGAGTGGTTTCTGCCGGGAGATTTATAGTGCTGTTGCGTATTCCTATCTGCTCCGAAGCCCTGGCCTTGTTGTGCACGTATGTGACGCTCGCCGGATCGTCGCCTACGAGAATCACTGCCAGATGCGGCACACGGCCGTATTTTGCAGGGAAATCCGCCACTTCGGCAGCCATCCCGGCCTTGAGTTTGTTGGAGAGATCTTTTCCGCTAAGAATCATTCTGCAAATATAACTATAATTTTCTTCCCTGCGTTTCGTTGCGGTAGGCCAGCGGGGTCTGCCCGGTAAGCCTGCGGAATACCGTGAAGAAGTAGTCAGTATTTTCGAATCCGAGCCGGTAGGCGATCTCCTTTATCTCTGCCGAGGAATTGGTGAGCAGTTCTTTCGAGCGGTCTATCTTCATGTGAAGTATGTATCTCGCCGGCGAAAAGCCTGTATACTCCTTGAAGGTCCTGCGGAAAGAGGAATAGCTCACGCAGAGCTTGTCGGCCAGCGTCTTCGGGTCTATCGAAATGAGCTGGTCGTTCACCAGTATCTTCGCCTTCGCTATCATCCTGTCGGTATTGGTCTGGGCGAATGCCTGATTGCGGTTGTAGTAGTAAGTGTATCCGAGGATGGAACCCACGATGCCCGACAGAGCCTGCTGGAAGCCGGATTGCTGGTCTTCTGCAATGTCGATGGCACGTGAATAAAGGTCTGATATCTCATCGTGGAAAGAAACCTCCAGCACCGGCCGGTTCCGGCTGAAAAAGCCCTTCTGCACAAGATAGTCGGCCTGCGCGCCCTTGAAACCTATCCAGTTCTCAGTCCATCCGGTTTCGGGGTCGGGATGGTAGTTGTGCCACTCGCCAGGGAAGAGCATCACGATCGAGCCCGAGTTCACCATCGTTTTCTTGTCCCTGCCCAGCGTCTCGCACGAAAATACGCCTTTTCCCGAAGTGATATACAACAGCTGATACTCGTTCAGCACCCTTCCCTTCTGGGGAGAGAACAAGTATCTGGTGGGGTGGTTCGAAGGTGGGTACGGCGCTCCCGGGAGTATCTCCTGACGCCCTACCGAATTGACTGCCATCCCCCATTCCAGATCTACTGGATTCACTGCGAGGTATTTCAGATGAATTGAGGTCATTTTTCAAAGTTTTGTTGTCGCACTGCAAAGTTAAAAAACAAATTGGAATAGATAACTTTGAAAACAACATAATTGACAACTATGACAACCGAACACAAATTTCTTGCTTTTGACCTTGGAGCCACCAGCGGCCGCGCCATAGTGGGCGGTTTCGAGGGCGAAGAATTCTCGATGGAAGAAATCTATCGTTTCCATAACGGGGTACAGGAGAAAGTCGGACGCTTCCATTGGAACACTGACGAACTTTTCGGACATCTGAAGGCAGGTCTCAAGAAGGCCGCAGATCTGGGCTACAAGATCGAGTCGATAGGTATCGATACCTGGGGAGTCGATTTCGGTGCCATAGGTGCTGACGGAACCCTGCTGGAGTGGCCCAGAGCCTATCGCGATCCTTATACTGAGGGCATCCCCGAGGAAGTTTTCGGCATCATTCCCCGCGAGGAACTCTACAAGGTGACGGGCATTCAGATCATGAATTTCAATACCATCTTCCAGCTCTATGCCCAGAAGAAGGCGGCTTATGAGCCTTTGCTCAAGGCACACAAGATACTGTTCATGCCCGACCTGCTGTCGTATCTGCTCACCGGAAAAATGGTGTGCGAATACACCGACGCTTCCACGTCCGGCATGATGAACCAGAACACAAGGCAGTTCGAGAAGCCTTTCCTGCAGCGTCTGGGCATCAATCCCGACATCCTTCCGGAGATAGTGCAGCCGGGAACAAAAGTTGGAGTTTTGAAGGCCGAGATAGCTGCCGAAACCGGCATGGCACAGGTCCCCGTAATTGCTGTGGCCGGTCACGACACCGCATCTGCCATCGCCGCAGTGCCTGCAGCAAATCCTCATTTTGCATACCTGAGCAGCGGCACATGGAGCCTTATGGGAATCGAATCGCCCAAACCTCTGATCTCCGACGAGACCTGCCGTCTCAATTTCACCAACGAAGGCGGAATCGAGGGCACCACCCGTTTCCTCAAGAACATCACCGGAATGTGGCTGCTTGAGCAGAGCCGTAAGGAATGGGCCAAGCAGGGCCGCACATACACATATCCCGACATCGAAGCCATGGCCGTTTCGGCGGCGGCGTTCACTTCCACCATCGATCCCGATGATCCTTCCCTGGCCAATCCTGCAAATATGCCCGAGGCCATCTGTGCGCTTCTTCGCAAAGACGGCAAGAGCGTTCCCGAGAACGACGCCGAGATGATACGCTGCATCTACTGCAGCCTTGCCGCGAAGTACCACGAGGTGCTGG
>CAMOIZ010000035.1 GCA_946616385.1 uncultured Bacteroidales bacterium
AATTCGACAATGTCGAATGTCCGCATTTCCGGCAGTTTCAGTTCCACGCATAACGCTTTTCCCGCCACCCCGGCCATATCACCAACGCGCCGCACTTTCATAGCGGCTCCCTCTGCAAGATCAAGCCCGAACACGGCCTCCCGCCAGTCGCGGAACTCCATCAGCCTCAGCGAATCCACTTCGCAGATGCGCCCGCGTGTGTCCGGGGGAACATTCAGCAACAACAGAGCATTCCTTCCCACGCTCGAAAACCAGATGTCCGCCAGCTGCTCCACGCTCTTCACCGAAGAATTCTCTCTCTCCTTCCAGAACCAGCCGGGACGGATAGAAACGTCGACCTCGGCGGGTATCCAGTGCGCGCCGTGCACGTTTCCTTGTTGCAGAGTGTCGGCAGGAGGCGCGCCGGCACCGGGGCTGAATCCTTCCGTGTCCAGACGGCTCCAGTTGGTCTCGCCGGCAATCCCGCGCTCGTTCCCCATCCAGCGGCAGCCGGGCCCCACGTCGCTGAACATGATGGCCTGCGGACTCAGGCGCCGTACCACCGAATGGAAAAGAGGCCAGTCATATTCCTGCTTTTTCCCGGAAGGGCCTTCGCCGCAAGCTCCGTCGAACCACTGTTCGAACACCTCACCGTAGTTCGAGTGCACTTCTTCCAAAGCCGTGGCGAACACCTTGTTGTATTCCGGAGTGCCATATGCGGGATGGTTCCTGTCCCAAGGAGAGACATACACCCCGAACTTCAGTCCGTATTCCCTGCAGGCCGCGGATAGATCTGCCAGCACGTCTCCATGCCCGCCTCGCCAGGAGCTTTGCGCAACGGTATGGGTGCTGGTCGATGATGGCCACAGGCAGAATCCGTCGTGATGCTTTGCGGTGATGATAATTCCCTTCATGCCGGCGTCCCGGGCAATCTGCGCCCACTGCCGGCAGTCCAGGTCCGTGGGGCAGAAGATATCTTCCGCCTCGGTGCCGTCTCCCCATTCCGCCCCGCTGAAAGTGTTGGGGCCGAAGTGCACGAACATATTGTATTCCATCTTCTGCCATTCGAGCTGGGCCTCGCTCGGCACGGGGCCGTACGTGCGGTTGCAGCCTGAAAGCAGCATGGCCGCCAGAAGTCCGGAGGAGGCCGCAAGGCCATGAAGACGTCGCGAAAGCATGGATAATAGAGGCGTCATATCAATAAATCAGTTTTCGGAAATCCTTGACTCTGTGGAAGGTAACTATGTTCCCGTCGTGCGGCGTCCTGGCCAGTTCGTCGCCCGAACGGCTGACAACGCAGATGTCGTCGCCGTCGATGATCATGGTGGCATAGTGCCTTGCGGCATTGTCTGCCGGGGCGACTGCCACCAGACCCGCGAAGGTCCAGCGTATGAGGTCGGGCGAGTACGACAGGGCAAGCCTGCGGCGGGGATTCATCCTTCCGTCGATCTGCGAATGCAGAAGCCAGTACAGGCCGGATTTTTCGTCGTAGAGTACGTAGAATTTGAGGTCTCCGCCGGGGATGTGGGTAAACAATACCTCCCCTTCATTTTTGTGCAGGCGCCCGATTTTGAGGCTGCCGTCCGGCAGGAAACTTCCTTTGAGCATCACTCCGATGTCCGGCCAGCCTGTGCTTGCCCGGGCCATCAGCACGACCGAATTGGGATCGTAAAAAGGGTTGGATTCATCGTAGATGCGCACTACGTTGGTTTCCAGCATGCCGGCGTTTTTCGGCTTGCAGACGGGGATTCCCGAAGGACGGGCCGCCAGCATGTCTTCGTCGGGGTTGTAAAGTTCGGAGAAAGTCCAGCTCCCGGGGAGAGTCAGATCGGCATTTTCATCGGCCTGCATCAGCACGGGACCTACCCCGGGCCAGGGATGCCCGTCTGCCACCCACTTCTCGTACACCAGCGTCACCTTGCCATTGTAGATGTCCACCGCAGTGCAGCTCTGATGCCAGCGGGGTTCCGGACAGAGCACGGAAGGCTCGCTCCAGCTGAGACCGTTGTCGTCGCTGCGCGTGATCAGCAGCCTGCCGGAATGCCCTATCATGTAGAGGGAAGATCCGGCCTTGAAGAGGATCTCGTGCATCATGGGGATGCGGGCGCCGGAGTCGTACCAGCTGCGGCCGCGGTTGTCGGAGAGCAGGACCCGGATCTGGTTCCCTGCCTTGTAGTCGCCGAAGTCGGACTTCGGCCCGTCCAGCTTGAAAGTGCCCGGGCCGCCGTAATCGACCGACACCACGAATCTGCCGTCGAATCCCTCCACTATGCCGGGCGTGTAGAGGAAGATGCTGTCGGTGCAGGGGGATGTGGCGATGACTTTTTCATCGGCGACTATGTGTGCGGGGCGGCTGCACGATGCGAGCAGGAGCGCCATCAGCAGGATGCGTTTCATATTTCCAAATATAGTCATTAAATTTGTGTGTATGAAAAAATTCGCCCTTCTTCTGGCTGTTATGCTCTGTGCATGCAGCCCACAGGCTCCGGCCGGCCTTTCGCTGAAAGACGTTGACGCGCTTTTCGCGGATCCGCCCGCCGACTGCAGGCCCTTTGTGCGCTGGTGGTGGAACGGCGACAGGGTGGAAGAAGGCGAACTTGTGCGGGAGCTGCATCTCCTGAAAGAAGCGGGCATCGGCGGGGTTGAGATAAATCCCATCGCCTTCCCTTATGGGGGAGATACCACCGGCACGCGGGAACTGCTGCTGGCCTCCGAGGAATGGACGGAGCTGTTCCGGAAGACCTGCGAGGAGGCGGCCGGCCTTGGGATGCAGTGCGACCTGTTGCTCGGCTCCGGATGGCCATTCGGCGCGGAGTATCTTCCCATGGAGGAGAGGGCATCGGTGATGCTTACGAACGCAATTCCGCTCGAGGGCGGCATCCGCTTCGAGACCACGGCCGACGCGCTCTGCAAGGCGGTGGATCCCGGGGTGACCGTCCCGAACCCCGAGCGCAGGTACACCCTTGAGAAGCTCCTGCTCGCGCCTGATCCGATTTCAGATATATCCGAGGCGGAGGATGTCAGCGGCCTGCTGAGCGATGGGCACCTGGTGCTGGATGTTCCCGCAGGCCCGCACTACCTCTACGCACTGGTCCGCTACGACTCCTTCGCATGCGTTATAAACGGTGCGCCCGGAGCTGCAGGCAGCATACTAAACCATTTGGATGCCGAGGCCGTACGCAGATATCTTGACCATCAGGCAGATGCAATAGAGCATCGCATCGGCCCTCTGCACAATTTCCTGCGCTCCTTCTTCGTGGACAGCATGGAGCTCGAAGGATGCAACTGGTGCGCCGATATGCCGGAGGAATTCCTCCGCAGGCGCGGGTACGACCTCATGCCCTGGCTTCCGTTCACCATGTTCAAGGTAGGGCGTCTGGGCGAAGCGATAGACTATAACTACGGCGCTGCCAAGAGTCCGGAATTCGCGGAGAAAGTGAACCGCGTGCGCTTCGATTTCGAACTGACGAAAGCGGAGCTCCTGCACGAAAGATATACCAGCACCTTCCTTGCATGGTGCCGGAAGAAGGGCGTGAAATCCCGCGCACAGGCTTATGGGAGAGGTTTTCTGCCTTTGGAATCCTCGCTGGGATACGACATCCCCGAAGGCGAGTCCTGGACCACCAACTGGCTGCGCCACCGCCTTGGGGAGGAGATGGGAGACGCGGACTACCGCCGCGGCCGCGGGTACACCATGATAAACAAGTATGTCAGTTCCGCGGCGAACCTCTGCGGCAGGCGCGAGGTGAGTTCGGAGGAGATGACCAACACATACAGGGTTTTCAGCACTTCGCTGGAACTGTTGAAGATAGGCTCCGACATGGGAGCGTTCTCCGGCACCACCCACCCCGTCTGGTCCGGCTACAACTACTCTCCTCCGCAGGCCGCCTTCCCCGGCTGGGTGCAGTACGGGAGCTACTCTCACGAAAATAACCCATGGTGGCCATACTGGCGTCTGCTGAACGACTACCGCGCCCGCGTCAGCCTCTTCCTGCGCAATGCGGACATGGTCACGGACATCGCCATACTCCCCGCGAATTACGACCTGTGGACGTCCCTCGGGGTGCAGACCGACCCCTTCCCCTGGTACTTGAACGTGCCATGGACCTCGCTGATATGGGAGGCGGTGCACAAGAACGGCGGCGGTGCGGATTATCTGAGCGACAAGGTGCTGGCGGCCTGCAAAGTGCGCGGCGGTCGGCTCTTCCATGGGCCAAAGAGTTACGGGGTACTGATTCTGCCGGAGGTGCATGGCCTTACGGAAGAAGCTCTTGGCGTGCTGGAGAGTTTTGTGCGTAGTGGCGGGCGGGTGTTCTGCATAGGATGCCGCCCGGACAGATCGCTGGGATTCAAGGATTTCGAGGCGAGGGATGCTGCTCTCAAGGCTCGCGTGACGGCGCTGGCGAAGGCCTTCCCGGATCGTCTTGTGCAGCTTCCGGTAGCAGAGGACAACGCCTGGCTCGAGTGGTATGCCGATGTGCAGGAAAGCTACGGCCTGCCGCACGCGCTGAACATCTCCGCCCCCGACCGCTTCCTCCTCCAGAACCATTACAGGATGGATGACGGCACGCACTTCTTCCTGCTGAGCAATGTGAGTCTGTCTGAGGAGCATACGAGCTCCCTGCTGTTCGACGCGTCCGTGACGGGCGGCCGGCCGTGCTGGGTGTTCGACGCTGCTTCCGGACTCCGGTATTCAATTGACGGTGAGGTTCTTGCGGATGGATCCTTCCGCTGCTCGCTGTCTCTTGGCCCTTCGCAGACGCTGATCCTTGCATTCGGTGATCTGCCCGCCGGCCGGCAGCCGCTGCCTTCCTCCTCCGCCATCCCTGCCTGGCAGCCGCTGCCTGCGGTTCCGGACGACGCTGTTGAGGTCGGGGACTGGTCCGTGCGCCTGCAGAACCCCCTTTGCAGCTTTGAAACTTCTTTGCATATGCCTGGCCTGCAGGACCTTCAGGAAATCTTCCCATCTTTCTCCGGGCAGGCGGATTATTCCACCGTGATCACTTTCGCGGATGGTGCCGTCCTGCCCCGGTTTATCGATCTGGGGAAGGTCTGCGAGATAGCGACTCTGAAAGTAAACGGGGTGGAGGCCGGCACGCGCTGGTTCGGGCGTCCCGTATTCGATATTTCCGGCCTGCTGCATCCCGGCGAGAATACCCTGGAGGTGAGCGTCCGGACTCTTATCTGCAATTATATGTTGTCGATGCCGGAGAATCCGGTGGTGCGGCGCTTTATGACAGGGCCAAAGAAGGGACAGAGCCCCGTGCCGTCCGGTCTGCTCGGCCCTGTGCTTTTATATTGACGCTATGAAGAAGATTTTTATCCTACTGCTGCTGTCCTGCACCCTTTCTGCGCAGGCGCAGGTGTGGCACGATGCCACCAAGATGCATGTTTACGGCAAGGCCGTTGAGGACACCTACGCGCCCTTCGTCCGTTTCCCATCCGACATCAACGAGGCGGTCCGGAAGGACCTCCAGTATCTCGGAGTCGACGCGGCCGGGCTGTACGTGCAGTTCCGCACCGATTCTCCGGCGATCCACGTGCGTTGGAAATCCGTAAAACGCATAGCCCTCTCGCACATGAGTTCCGTCGGCTCGCGCGGCGTGGATCTCTACGTCCGCACAGATTCAGGATGGCGTTTCGTGGGAAGCGCGCGTCCCGCCCTGGATTATCTGGAAACCACGCGCTGCATAGTCAAGGACATGGATCCGGGTTACAAGGAATTCCGAATGTATCTCTCGCTGTATGACGGCATTGAAAAACTTGAGATCGGTACGGAAACCGGATTCGAATTCGTCCCGGAAAATGCCGTCAGCCGCAAGGCTCCGGTAGTGATGTATGGCACCAGCATCCTGCAGGGAGGATGCGTGTCGCGCCCCGGAATGGCCTTTACCAACATACTCGGACGCTGGCTCGACAGGGAAGTGGTCAATCTTGGCTTCAGCGGAAACGCCCTTCTGGACCCGGAAATCGCCGAATTGATGGCAAGGGTGGAAAACCCTGCTGTCTTCGTGCTGGACAATGTTCCCAACGACACGCCCGAAATGATTCTCGAAAGAGGAGAGAATTTCGTGAGAATCCTTCTTTCTGCCCATCCGTCGGTGCCTGTTGTGTTCGTGGAGCAGGCTCCCTATTCGCACGATTTCGTGAGTTCCAAATCGGCGGAGAACGTGCGTAAGAAGAATGCTGCGCAGCGCGAGGTGTTCGAGCGCCTGCAAGCCGCCGGATTCAAGAATCTGTACTATGTCAGCGGAGATGCACTGAACGGCTCGGACGGAGAGGCCACGGTCGATTATGTCCACACGACCGATCTTGGCCAGACGCGCTATGCCGAGCTGATGTTCCCTTTGCTGAAACAGCTGGTCAGATAGAGTTCAGCAGATCAAGTTTCCCTTTCTCGTAGAGGTCGAGGATCAGTTCGCCGAACAGGGTGTTGGCCCAGGCGAACCAGCTGCGCGTGAATTTGCCGGGATTATCTTTATGGAAGGATTCGTGCATGAAGCCCGTGCCCGCATCGGTTGAAATCAGAGTGCGGATGCAGGAAGCGATTTCAGCGTCGTCTTCCGAGGTGAGTGCACGCATGATTATGCTCATGGGCCAGATGTAATCTTTACCAACGTGCGGACCTCCGACTCCGGCGGCAGCCTTTCCCTCGAAGAAGCAGGGGTTGCCTGTGCTCAGTATCATCTTTCTCGTGTTGAGGTAGACGGGGTCGTCTGCCGGAACGCAGCCAAGATAAGGCAGTGACAGCAGGCTGGGAACATTGGAGTCGTCCATCACAATTGCTCCGCCGAAGGCATCGACCTCGAATGCATAGATCCTGCCGTATTCCGGATGATCCACGGTAGCATAGGCATTGAGTGCGGCTTCAACTTCGTCGGCTATTTTCAGGCACTCTCTGGCGAGTTTCTTTTCTCTGCAGACTTTGACCAGTATCTCTGCGCTCTGGCGTAAACTGCTGACGGCAAAGAAGTTGGACGGAATCAGAAACTCCAGTACCGTGGCATCGTCCGACGGGCGGAAGGAGGATGCGATCAGCCCGCAGGGCTTGACCGGCGCCCCGCGTCCGTCCCAGCTTTTGGTGTCGGTCGCCCTGTCGGTACGGCGGCTGAACCGGTACGGCCCCGGGCCGTCGTAGCGCTGCTGCTCGCGGAAGGTCTGCAGAATGGCTTTCATCGCTTTCAGCCAGCTGTCGCCGAAGATCGAAGTGTCGCCGGTCGCCTTCCAGTATCCGTAGGCCAACCGCATCACGTAGCACGGCGAATCCAATTCCCATTTGCGCTCATGCAGCCAGGGATTCATTTCGGTATTGTCGCTTTCCCATTCGCTGCCGGTAGGCCCTGCGTTGAAAGCATTGGCGTACGGGTCGATGGAAATGCAGCTGAATTGTCTGAGCAGCACCCCGGCTATCATCCTGGCAAGGTGGGCGTCGCTGCCTGCCAGACGGAGATATGGCCAGACCTGTGCGCCCGAATCCCTCAGCCACATGGCATGTATGTCGCCCGTGTAGACGAAGGTGTCGGGAACGCCGTCTTCGTTTTCTGAAAAGTGGACGGTGGTGTCGATAGTGTTGGGAAAGCAATTGGAAAACATCCACGCCAGTTTGGGATTGGCAAGGCGGGCGCAGATCTCTGCTGTCTTCTGTTCTACCGCCTGCGAAACGAAGAGCCTTTTTTCCGCCTCGGGCCGGCAGGATTTGTACTCTTGCGCGCTTGAACAGCAGCAGGCCAGGATCATCCCCGCCAAAATGGATACCTTCTTCATGATGTTGAGCTTTTTACAAAGTTAGTTTTTTCTGATTATATTTGTATGACCAATGAAAAAGATTAAACTCGGACTCTTTCCAAAAGTTCTGATAGCCATCACCTGTGGTGCGCTGTTGGGCTTGGTCGCACCCGATGTGCTGGTGCGCATTTTCAAGACATTCAATGTGCTGTTTTCACAGCTCCTCAAATTCATCGTGCCCCTGCTGGTGCTCGGGCTCGTGACGCCCGCAATTGCAGGTGTGGGGCGCGGGGCCGGGAAAATGCTGCTCGCTGTGCTGCTGATTGCGTATACGTCCACGATCCTATCGGGCTTTTTCGCGCATATATGCGCTTCGAATGCATTTCCGCATTATCTGCAGGCCGGTGAGTTGAGCGGCGAAGCGGTGGCCGCAAAAGAGTTCCTTCCATACTTCGAGTTGAAGATACCTCCGGTGTGCGACATCATGACTGCACTGGTCCTGTCGTTCATGATCGGAGTGGGAATCATCTTCACCGACGCATCCGCTCTCAAGAAGGGCTTCGACCAGTTCGGCAACATAGTCAAGCTGACCATCGAAAAAGTGATCATACCGCTTCTTCCCTGGTACATTTTCACCATGATCTGCGAGATGAGCGCCCGGGGAGTCATAACGGTTGTGCTTGGCACAGGCTACAAGGTCATACTGACCGGATTCGTGCTGACCATCTGTTATCTCGTCATACAGTACTGCATTGCAGGCATCATCGCCCATAAGAATCCCTTCAAGTGCCTTTGGAACATGCTTCCTGCCTATCTGACGGCCTTTTCGATCTGCTCGTCCTCCGCGGCTATTCCGGTAACTCAGGCGTGCACGCGCAAGAACGGCGTCAGCGACGACATAGTCGACTTCACCATTCCCCTTTGCTCTACCGTGCACATGTGCGGATCCACCATCAAACTGGCCGTTTCCGCCATCGCAGTGGCCTACATTTTCAATATCCCTGTGCCGTTCGCGGTTTATGTGCACTTCGTGCTGATGCAGGGAATCGCCGCCGTGGCCGCTCCTGGCGTGATGGGTGGAGTGCTGATGGCGTCGGTCGGCCTGCTGGAATCGATAATGGGTTTCGGCCCCGAGCAGACGGCTCTGGTAATGACTCTCTATCTTGCGCTCGACGGGTACGGCCCCGGTTGCAATGTGACGGGTGACGGTGCCATCGCTCTTGTTATTGACAAGGTTTTCAAAAAGAAGAACAATGAATAGACTGCTTGTTTCGGCCCTTTCCCTGCTTCTGGCGGTGAATGCTGTGGCCGCACCCATGAAATCCAGGGTTATACAGCCGCTGTTCGCACAGGACGAGGCCGGGCTCGACGAAAGTTTCGAATGGACCTTGCGCGAATTGGACAGATGCGATGCATCTCTCGATATCGTGGTGCTCCCCGAATTCAGCGAAGTGCCCGGGAAGACCACTTATCCGGGATTCCTCGAGACGGTGCACAAGTATGGGCCGGTCCTGCTCGACAAATGTGCTGAAACCGCACGCCGCTGCAGCACCCTGGTTTTCTGCGGAGCCATAGACACCTCGTGGGACGTACCCCGGAATGCCATCTATGTTTTCGGAAGAGACGGCTCGGTGCTGGGAAGGTATTACAAGGAGCATCTGACAGCCGGCGAATGGAAGAAATACGGCCTTGACAATGAATACACACGGGAATGGACCCAGCCCTACATTCTTGATATAGAGGGAGTTCGGTACATGTTCCTGATATGCTATGATTTCTACTTCTACGAGGCGTACGCGAACATCGCACGCTGGAAACCGGACGTGATCATAGGAAGTTCGCATCAGCGCAGCGACCCCCATCACGTGCTGGACATAATCGATGAGTTCTGCGCGTACAATACCGGCGCATATCTTGTGCGCGCGTCGGTGTCGATGGGGAAGAAATCGAAGACGGGGGGCTGCTCATGCGTGGTGGCTCCTACAGGGAAAATCCTCGGAAATCTGTATTCCAAGGTCAAGCATCTGGATGTGACTTTCGATCCTAAGGTGAAGTATCTCAAGCCTGCGGGCTATGGGAATCCTCCAGCTATGCATTCCGAATACATAGAAATCGGCCGCAGGCCCTGGTACTACCGTCCCGGAGGCAGCGCGATAGTGGCTCCGTTGAGCGAGGCTCCCGCGGAACGCAGCGTGGTTTTCAGCAATGATCTGGCGGAACTCGCCGCTGCGGTGGCCACCGGCACCCAGGAAATCGCCTTCGAACTGGATGTGTCTTCCGACTGGGAGAGCACCCTGCGTGCCATACTTTCCAAACTCTCCTGCCACGCCATCATGAATGTGCGGCTGAAAGGCGTGTGGAGCGACGATGCTTTGGCCAGGGTAAAAGAGCTGGTGTTCATCTACGATGCCGACCAGCACGTCTACTACACTACCGGGAAGTAACCCGGGCAGAGGATCATGTTCAAAAAATTACTACCTTTGCAGTATGAAAACAAAAAATACTATTATTTTGGCAGTGGCTTCCGCCATGTCTCTTATGCTTGTTGCATCCTGCAATAAGGCAGAACGTATCGTGGTTCCTGAAGAAGAAACAGCCATTGTGGCAGAAGACTCCGGCATCACTGTAGCCGAGGCTGTCGACAATCTCACCAAGTCCGTAACGAAGG
>CAMOIZ010000036.1 GCA_946616385.1 uncultured Bacteroidales bacterium
CTGAAGGCCCAGCAGAAGCTCATCGAGAGCGTTATCCGCGAAGAGGAACTCGCCTTCCTGCGCACCCTCGACCGCGGCATCAAGCTCCTGGACGACTACATGGCCAAGAATGCTGCCAGCAAGGTGATTCCCGGAGTGGACGCCTTCGTGCTCTACGACACCTTCGGATTCCCCATCGACCTCACCGAACTGATCGCCGGCGAGAAGGGCTACAAGGTGGACCTGGAAGGCTTCCAGGTGGAGCTCGGCAAGCAGAAGGAACGCGCCCGCAACGCTACCGCCAACGAATTCGGCGACTGGACCGTCTACAATGAGGGCGAGGACGTGGAATTCACCGGCTACGACACCGTAGAGCAGGCCGGCGCCAAGCTCCTCAAGAGCCGCAAGGTGGTGCAGAAGAACAAGGAGATGCTCCAGCTCGTATTCGACCGCACTCCGTTCTACGGAGAGATGGGCGGCGAGGTAGGTGATACCGGCGTCGCAGTCAGCGCCGACGGCGAGCAGATAAAGATACTCAATACGGTCAAGGAGAACAACCTTACCATTCACATCGCCGACAGGATCCCTGCCGACTGCAACGGCGTGTTCACCCTGAAGGTGGATGCCGTACGCAGGCAGAAGATCGCGAACAACCACAGCTGCACCCACCTGCTGGACCAGGCCCTGCGCGAGATCGTAGGCACCCACGTCGAGCAGAAGGGATCCTACGTGTGCGACAAGTACTTCCGCTTCGACTTCTCTCACTTCGAGAAGCTTTCCGACGAGCAGATCCATGCGGTTGAGGCACGCGTCAACGAAATGATACGCAGCAACTTCCCCCTCGTGGAGAACCGCGAGGCCACCATGGAAGAAGCGAATGAGATGGGCGCCATCGCCCTCTTCGGCGAGAAGTACGGCGACCGCGTGCGCGTGGTGAAGTTCGGACCCAGCGTCGAGCTCTGCGGCGGATGCCACACCTCCCGCACCGGCAACATCGGTTTCTTCAAGATCACCGGCGAATCCGCAATCGCTGCCGGCGTGCGCCGCATCGAGGCCGTCACCGGCGAGGATGCCGAACTGCTCGTGAACGGGGTGCAGGAGCTCGTGAAGACCGCACGTGCGATGTTCAATAACGCTCCCGGGCTCACCGAAGCCATCCACAAGCTGATCGAGGAGAACGAAAACTACAAGAAGCAGATCGCCGAAGTTGCAAAGGAAAAGACCATGCAGCTGAAGAAGGCCCTTCTCGAACATGCAGTCGAGATCAACGGCCACAAGGTGATCAAGATAAATGAATCCCGCGACCTCGTAATGCTCCGCGATGCGGCCACCATGCTGCAGAAGGAGGCGGAGAACCTCGTGATCGCCGCCGCGTTCGAAAGCGCCGGGAAGCCCCAGCTCCTGCTGATGTACAGCCAGGATCTGGTGAAGGCCGGCAAGAATGCGGGAGCCGACATCCGCGATGCAGCCAAGTGCATCCAGGGCGGAGGCGGCGGCCAGCCCGGTCTCGCAACCGCGGGCGGCAAGGATATTGCAGGTCTGGGAGCGGCACTCGACATTTTGGTTTCTAAGATTTGAAAAAACTCGACAAATTCATACTGAAGGCTTTCATAGGACCGTTCGTAGCGATCCTCGTCCTCGTGATATTCATCCTGATGATGCAGTTCCTCTGGGTGTATATCGACGAACTCGTGGGCAAAGGCCTCGGTTTGAAGGTGATTCTCGAGTTCATGGCCCTGGGCGGATGCACCATCCTGCCCCTGGCCCTTCCTCTGGCCACCCTGCTGAGCTCCATGATGGTGCTCGGGCAGATGGGCGACCACAACGAGCTGATGGCGGTGAAGAGTTCGGGCGTGTCGCTCGCGAGGGTGATGCTCCCGCTTGCCATCGCCTCGGCGGTGATCAGTATCGGCGCTTTCTACGTGGGCAACAACCTCGTGCCGGTAGCCTGGAACGAGATTTACACCCTGCGCGACGACATCAGCCACACGAAGAACGAAATCAAGATTCCGGCAGGAACCTTCTATGACGGCATCGAGGGCTATGTGCTGCGCACCGAGAGCCAGGACGACAACGGCATGATGCACGGGGTGATGGTCTACGATCATACCTCCGGAAAGGGCAACACGTCGCTGTCGCTGGCGGATTCCGCCATGATGAAGATGAGCAAGAACAAGGACTACCTCACCTTCACCCTCTACAACGGAACCAATTACCAGGAGACCAACACCCGGAAGATGAGGGATACCACGCTCGAACTCCAGCACATCGACTTCGAGCGGCAGGAACTCATCATCCCGCTGAAGAACTACAGTTTCCAGAAATCGGATTCCAGCCGTTTCGGCGACCAGGCCAAGGCCATGCGCCTGAGCCAGTTGTCGGTGCAGAAGGACTCCCTGGAGCGCCTGGCCAAGATAGCCCTCGACAACCGCTATACCCAGCTGACTCAGTACGGGCAGTTTACCCAGCGCGACCAGCTCGATACTTCCAAGCTCGCCTCCCGCGAGCATATCACCTCCTATTATTCCAACCCGGATTATCTGAAGTGGAAAAACGTCAGCAAGAAGCAGCGCGCCTACGAGAAGGCCGCGGACAATGCCGATCGCATGCGCACGTCCATAATGGCTTATACGTCTGAGGTTTACGAGTACTACTTCTATCTGAGACGCACCAACATCGAGCTCTACAAGAAGTTCGCCCAGGCGCTTGCGTGCCTGCTGCTCTTCTTCATCGGAGCACCTCTTGGGGCGTTTGTCCGCAAGGGAAATCTCGGCGTGAGCGCGATCATCTCGGTGTTGTTCTTCGTGCTCTACTGGGTGGTGGACATTACCGGCACCAAACTCGCGCGCGACGGTGCCGTGGCAGCCATGCTGGGGGCCTTCATTTCGGCCGTGGTGCTGGCGCCGATAGGGGCTTATCTCACTTCGCGCGCAATCAAGGATGCAACATTATTCAGTAACGACAGTCTTTTGAATCATTGGCGTAAACTCAAGAGCCGTGTGGCCGGATTCTTCCGTCCCACACGCATAGTGTTCATGGGCACACCCGAATTCGCAGTGGCGTCTCTCGACGCCCTCGTGAAGGCGAACTACAAGGTGGTCGGGGTAGTGACCGTGGCAGACAAGCCCAGCGGCCGCGGGCTCGAAGTGCATGAAAGTGCGGTCAAGAAATATGCGGTGGAGCATGGGATTCCCGTGCTGCAGCCGCTCAAACTCAAGGATCCCGAGTTCCTGGCGCAGCTCGCTGCGTGGAAGGCGGACCTTTTCGTGGTGGTGGCGTTCCGCATGCTGCCGGAAGAGGTCTGGACCATGCCTCGTCTCGGTACATTCAACCTCCACGCCGCTCTGCTGCCACAGTACCGCGGTGCCGCTCCTATCAACTGGGCGGTTATCAACGGTGAGCGCATCACCGGCGTGACCACTTTCATGATCGACAAGAACATCGACACCGGCGGCATCATCCTGCGCCATGAGGTCCGTGTGAATCCTGATGATACCGCGGGTGATGTGCATGATCGTCTGATGGAGGTCGGCGCGAAGCTGGTGGTCGAGACTACGGAAGGTCTTATCACCCACAACGTGGAGACCCGTGTGCAGCGTTCGTTCATCCAGGGTTCGGAGGTGCTGAAGGCGGCGCCGAAGCTCACGAAGGAGAATACGCGTATCGACTGGAGCCGCACTGCGGAGGAGATCCGCAATCTCGTGCGTGGTTTGAATCCTTATCCCACCGCGTGGACTACGCTGGTGCGCGACGGCAAGGCGACGGATGTCAAGGTTTTTGCTGTATCCGCCTTCGGGCAGGAAGCGGCCTTCTCCGCTGAAAACGCTACGAAGTCCGATCCTGCCGCTTCGGCGGTAGCCGCGGGAACGGTACGGACCGACGGCGGCAGATTGCTGGTGCGCGTCGCTGATTCCTGGGTGGAAATCAAGGAATTGCAGCTGGCGGGTAAGAAACGCATGGCGGCAGATGCCTTCCTTCGCGGTTTCCGCGAAATAGAATCTTACAAGTTCGTGTAGATGTCGAGGTATGTATTCAATCCGATCACGCTGCAGTACGAGGTCCGCGAGGAACCCCGTTACACGCGTTATGTGCGGACGGCGGCCGTGGTGCTGGTGTCGGTAGGATTGTGCATACTGTATTTCTGGCTGTATACTTCCGTGCTGGGATGGGACCTCCCGAAAACGGCACGCCTGAAGAAAGAAAACGCCCGCTGGCAGTCGAGGATCGCCCTCGCGGAGCGCCAGCTCGACATCGCCGAGGAAACCCTAGAGGGAATCGAGGACCGCGACGACTTCGTATACAGGTCGATCTTCGGCCTGAACGTGATTCCGGAAGAAGTCAAGCGGAGCGTGTCGGATCCCGATGCCGACCCGCTGGTCGTCCGGATGAACGCCCTCACCAAGAGGGCCTACGTGCAGACCATGAGCCTCGACGAGGTGTACGGAATAGCGGTGAACGCAGGCGACATGATCTCGCACATCCCGGCTGTGCCGCCCATACTTCCCAAGAAGGGATCCTATCACATGGCAAGCCCGTTCGGCTACCGCGTGGATCCGGTCTACGGAGGCACCCGCTTCCATTCCGGGCAGGACCTCGCCGCAGCCCAGGGCTATCCGGTGTACGTGACCGGCGACGGGGTGGTGGAGAAGGTGCATTTCGGATTCACGGGCTACGGCTATGAAGTGCTGGTGGATCACGGTTTCGGATACAAGACCCGCTACGCCCACCTCAGCAGGATCGACGTGGCCGAAGGCATGAAGGTGCTGCGCGGCGACCAGATCGGAGCCGTGGGCAGGACCGGAAAGGCGACAGGTACGCACCTGCACTACGAGGTTCTCTACAAAGGGAACGCGGTGAATCCATACGGATACATGGATCTCGACATGACGGTCGAGGAATATATAGCGATGATCACGAGGCGCCGCGAGGAATCCGGCCCGAAGACCAAGAGCACCCTCGAACTTCTTAAAGACAGGGGACGATGAGCAAGAAGACCTACATATTCGATGCTGCGGCGGTCACCGTGCGCAAGGTCACCAAGTCGGTGTGGACCATACTGTGGTCTGTGCTGAGGGTGTTTCTGGTGTCGCTGTCGCTGTTCATCGTGCTGTATCTGATAATCTCCCTCGTAATCAGCACCGACACCGAGAAGCGCCTGCGCCGCGAGAACAGGGCTTACGAAAAGGAATTCGCAAGCATCCCCGAAAAGCAGGCCCTGCTTGCAGAGGCTATCGACATCATAGAATGGAAAGATGCCCAGGTGTATGAGGAGGTCTTCCATACGAAGGCCCCGGCGCTGGATCCGGTGGGCTCGCTGGAGTTCCTTTTCGGCGCGGATACCATCCCCGACACCAAGATCGTGACCTACACCACCAAGAAGGCGGACGCCCTGCTGGAAACGGCCTCGGAGGTGAATGCGGCATTCGAGAAGATATACCGCACCCTCGGCGACAGGGGATTCCAGATGCCTCCGATGAGCATCCCCGTGAAGGATGTTTCGTATCCGCAGATAGGCGCCTCCACAGGCACTCACTTCAATCCCTTCTACAAGACGGACGTGACCCACCGCGGGCTGGACATCATAGTGCCTCAGGGATCAGCCGTGTATGCACCCGCCGACGGGGTGGTGACCGAAGTCGTGCACAGCTCGAAGGGCGACGGTAACGTGCTGGAACTCAAGCACTCCGGAGGATATTCCACCCGCTACCTGCACCTCGGCGAAATCGTCGTGAGCAAGGGGCAGAGTGTGCGCAGGGGCAGGAAGATTGCCACCGTGGGGATGTCGGGAAACGCCTACGCCCCGCATCTGCACTATGAGGTGCTCAGCAACGGCAACTACCGCGATCCCGTGAACTTCCTGTTCGGGGAGGTGGCGCCGAAGGACTATCCCAACTTCCTGTTCATGTCGATAAATACCAGTCAATCAATGGATTAATATATGAGCAAACTATTCTACACCATTGGAGAAACGGCCGCGGTTCTCTCGGAGAACGTCTCCCTCGTGCGATACTGGTCGGAGTACTTCGCCAAGTTCCTCAAGACGTCCCGCACCACCCGCGGCGACAGGCGCTATACTCCCGAAGATATAGAAACTCTTAAGCAGATCCACTTCCTCGTGAAGGAGCAGGGGCTCACCCTCGACGGGGCGGCCAGGCAGCTCACGGCCGACAAGGCTCCTGTGGAAGGGCGCGTGAAGGCGCTCGAAAGCCTTAAAAGCATACGGGCGCAGCTCGTAGAAATCAAGAAATCGTTATGAAAGCAGCAGATATAATCGCAGCGATCGAAGAGTTCGCACCCGCCTGCTATCAGGAGGAGCGCGACAATACCGGAATCCAGGTAGGTTCCCCCGAGCAGGAAGTGCACGGGGTGCTGATAGGTTTCGACTGCACGGAGGCTCTGGTTGAGGAAGCCGTGCGCCGTGGCTGCGACATGATCATCAACCATCATCCCCTCATCTACAGGCCTGTGAGCCGCATCAGTCCCGAGGATCCCACGGGAGCCGCCATAATCGCGGCCATCCGCCACGGAATCGTGATCTATGCCACCCACACCGCCATCGACAAGGTTACCGGCGGAGTCAGCTGGGCGACCGCGCGCAAACTCGGCCTGCAGAACATCCGCACCCTCTCTCCCGAGTACGGCGAAGGAGTGGGATTCGGCGCGGTGGGAGAACTCCCCGAGGCCCTTCTCGCGGCCGAAGCCGTGGAACTTGTGAAGTCCCGTCTGGGTACGCCCGTGGTGCGCACTTCCGCCCTCATCCCCGGCAAGGTCAGGACCGTAGCCCTGTGCGGCGGATCCGGCACTTCGCTGATCCCCGCGGCGATGAAGGCCGGAGCGCAGATGTATATCTGCGGCGACATCACCTACCACTATTTCTTCCTCCCGGAGGGCTTCATGGTGGTGGACGCCGGGCATTTCGAGACCGAGATCGAAATAGTGAAGGTGATAAATGACGTAATACGGAAAAAATTTCCTAACTTTGTATCCCTTGTGTCGGAAGTTGCCGGCACATCAAATCCTGTCAATTATTTGTAATTACAATATGGCAACCAAGAAAACAGTAAAGAAAGTCGAAACCCCCAACGATTCGCGTGAGACCTTCGTCAGCCTGCAGAAGACGTTCGCAGACTCCGATCTCACCGTGGGCGAGAAACTCAAGATTCTCTATCAGCTCCAGGCAGCCGACAACGAAATCGGCAAGCTCGTGCAGCTCCGCGGAGAACTTCCCGCTGAAGTGGCCGCTCTCGAAGGCGAAATCGAAGGGTTCAAGGCCAAGATCGCCCGTCTCGAAGAGGCTATCAAGGGCGAGGAGGCTTCAATCGAGGTGAACAAGGCAAAGATTGCCGAGCATGAGGCCGACATCGATAAGTACAAGGCCCAGCTCGAGAACATCGCCAACAGCCGCGAATTCGATTCCATCAGCAAGGAACTCGAGAACGAAAACCTGCTGCTGCGCATTGCCGACAAGTTCATCGGCGAAGCAAAGGAACGCATTGTCGAAGACAAGAAGCAGATCGAAGAACTCGGAGAGCGCATCTCCGTGCGTGAAGGCGATCTTGCAGCCAAGAACGAGGAGCTCTCGGCCATCGTGAATTCGACCGCAGACGAAGAAAAAACCTACACCACCAAACGTGACGCCCTTGCAGCAAAGCTCGACGACCGCACCATGAGCGCATACGAGCGCATCAAGAACAGCACCCACAACCACCTTGCAGTGGTTCCCGTATACAACGGAGAGGCTTGCGGCGGATGCTTCAACACCATCACTCCCCAGAGGTTGGTAGACATCGCCTCCGGCACCAAGCTGGTGATCTGCGAGCACTGCGGACGCATCATCGTGAATCCCGAAATCTAAATTTCCGGAAAGCGCATGGCAGAGCAGAGAAAACGCAACAGCCGGCAGGCCGGGATCGACACCCTCGGGCTTGAGATAGGGAACAAACCCCCTCAGGCCCTGGAGGCCGAGGAGGCCGTGCTCGGCGCCATGCTGCTAGAGCCTGCAGTCGTGGACGCTTCCATGGCGGAACTCACCAAGGACTGCTTCTACGACAAGAAAAACCAGATGATCTTCGAGGCGATGTCCAAGCTCGTGAACGAGCATACATCCCTCGATATCATCACCGTGAGCGAAAAGCTCAAGGCCCTGGGCAACCTCGAGGCCGTAGGAGGATCGGTGGTGCTTGCGAACTACTCCGAAAGGGTGGGATCCGCGGCGCACATCGAATACTACATCAAGATCCTCAAGCAGAAAACCATCCAGAGGGACCTTATCACGGCATCCTACGCAATCCTCAAGGAAGCCTTCGACGATGCCGCCGACGTGGACGACCTCATCGACATGGCCCAGTCGCGCGTGTACGACGCCGTCCAGAACAATGTCCGCAAGGACGTCCAGGAAATCGGCTCCGTGCTCAACGACGTGATCTCCGACATCCAGGAACGCCAGGATTCCACCGGCCTCAGCGGAGTGCCCTCCGGGTTCCCCACGCTGGACCACATCACCCAGGGATGGCAGCCGAGCGACCTCATCATCCTCGCCGCCCGTCCTTCGGTGGGTAAGACGGCCTTCAGCCTGAACATCGCCCGCAATGCCGCGGTCGACCATCACATGCCCGTGGCCTTCTTCTCGCTGGAAATGTCGGCCAAGCAGCTTGCCAAGCGTCTCGCCACCAGCGAGACCGGCCTCAGCGCCGACAAGATCAAAGGAGCCATCCGTCTGGAAGACTACGAATGGGAGCAGCTGGAATACAAGATCAAGGATCTCGCAAAGGCGCCTCTTTACATCGACGACACTCCCGGCCTGCCCCTCATGGAATTCCGCACCAAGGCGAAGAACCTTGTGAAGAACAAGGGGGTGAGGCTGATAGTGGTGGACTACCTGCAGCTGATGCAGGGCCCTGCCGAACTGCGTGGCATGCGTGAGCAGGAGGTGGCGGCCATTTCGCGTACGCTCAAGGCGACTGCGAAGGAACTGGATGTGCCCATCATCGCACTCTCCCAGCTCTCGCGTCAGGCGGTGCAGCGCACCGGCGGCGCAGGCAAGCCCCAGTTGAGCGACCTCCGCGAATCCGGCTCCATCGAGCAGGACGCCGACATGGTGATCTTCATCCACCGTCCCGACTTCGTGGGTCTCTCCGAGAATCCCGAAGACAAGGAAAAGACGCAGATCATCATCGCGAAGCACCGTAATGGTGAAACCCGCGACATCGACATGATTTTCAAGAGCGAAAGGGTCAAGTTCATAGAGATGGACGAGGCTCTTGACATGCAGGCCGCCCGCACCGTGGGTTCTGCGATGAACAACGAATTCGAGTAGGATATGGCCGCAGCAGAAGTTTCGCACGTAGGGAAAATCGTGGATATCGCTCCGGATATCATCACCGTGGAAATAGTGTCGGAAGCCGCATGCGCCAGCTGTCATGCAGCAGGGCTCTGCGGCACGGCCGAAGCTGCCACCAAGGCCATAGCGGTTCCCGCCACCGCCGGAAACTGGCAGCTGGGCCAGGAGGTGGATGTGCTGCTCAAGCGTTCCATGGGATTCAAGGCTGTCTGGCTGGCTTATGCCATTCCGCTCGTGGTGCTGCTTGCAGTGCTGCTCGGCCTGAATGCCGCAGGCCTCGGTGAACTCGCTTCCGGGCTTGCCGCAATCGCGGCCGTAGCCCTTTATTACCTTGTTCTCTGGCTTTTCAGGGACAAACTCAGAAACGAATATTCATTTTACATAAAAGAGAGATGAATCCAGTAATTATTTGGACTATCGTGGTCCTGGCAGGCCTCGGTCTGGTGCTTGCAGTGGTCCTCTTCTTCATCGCCGAGAAGTTCAAGGTTGAGGAAGATC